>CAXBHV010000103.1:0-10953 GCA_963974855.1 uncultured Rhodopirellula sp.
AGAAGCTTCGTGTGGATCTGCACGAAACCGGATCGAAGCAGAAGAAAAAGGATCTGATCAACCGACTGAAAATTGTCGAGTCGATCCGTGACAGCGACAACCGTCCCGAGTGGATGGTATTGGACGTGATCCCGGTGATTCCACCCGATTTGCGTCCTCTGGTACTGCTGGACAGCGGTAACTTCGCGACGAGCGATTTGAACGACCTGTATCGCCGTATTATTAACCGTAACAATCGCTTGCGTAAGCTTGTCGATTTGAACGCACCGGAAGTCATCATTCGCAACGAAAAGCGAATGCTGCAACAATCTGTTGACGCGCTGTTTGACAACAACCGTTGTAAGCGACCCGTGCTCGGTTCGTCCAACCGACCGCTGAAGTCGTTGACGGACATGATTAAGGGCAAGCAAGGTCGTTTCCGCGAAAACTTGCTCGGCAAGCGAGTCGATTACTCGGCACGTAGCGTGATCGTGGTAGGCCCGCGTTTGAAATTGCATCAATGTGGTTTGCCCAAGAAAATCGCTCTCGAACTGTACCAACCGTTCATCATTCGTCGCTTGAAAGAACTCGGTCACGCCGACACGATCAAGTCCGCCAAGAAGATGCTTGAGCGTAAAGACGAAGAGGTTTGGGATATCCTCGAGCAAGTGATTCGCAATCACCCCGTTCTGCTGAACCGAGCTCCAACGCTTCACCGCATGGGGATCCAAGCATTCGAACCGACCCTGGTCGAAGGCAACGCGATCCACTTGCACCCGCTCGTTTGCAAGGGCTTCAACGCTGACTTCGACGGTGACCAGATGGCGGTTCACTTGCCGCTTTCGATCGAGGCACAAGTCGAAGCTCATACGTTGATGATGAGTACCAACAACGTCTTTGCACCGTCCAACGGTAAACCGATTATGAGTCCGTCCCAGGACATCGTGATGGGTTGTTACTACATGACGATGGAACAGCCCGATCGTAAGGGCGAAGGCATGATCTTCTCCGGGTACGACGAAGTTGACTTGGCGACGGCTCAAGGCATCATCAATGTCCATGCCAAGATCAAGCTGCGTTTGCCGAAGTTCCAGAAGCTGAAGACGAAAGACGATTCGGGCAAGTACGGTGCGATCATCGATACCACCCCCGGTCGTGTACGTTTCAACGAAATGCTTCCTGACGGGATGGACTACTACAACTTCCCAATGCGAAGTGGTGACTTGGCGAAGGTGATTTCGGACTGCTATCAGCGTCTTGGTCGTAAAGCAACGATTCACTTGCTCGACGATATGATGCAGATGGGCTTCCGCGAGTCGACGCGAAGCGGTCTGTCGTTTGCGACCGATGACTTGGTGACTCCGGATACCAAACTCAGCTTCATCAAGGACGCTGAGAAAGAGGTAATGAAGCACAAGAAGGCGTATGACCGCGGGTTGATGACGGGTAAAGAACGTTACAACCAAGTTCTTGATGAATGGACCAAGGCTCGTGAGTCGATTACGACCGACATGATGAAAGCGATGGAGAACGACATTCGCGAAGGCGGATGGTATGTGAACCCCGTATTCTTGATGTCGCACTCGGGTGCTCGTGGTGGTATCGAACAAATTCGACAACTCGCGGGGATGCGTGGTTTGATGGCGAAGCCGACCGGCGAGATCATTGAAACCCCCATCAAGGCGAACTTCCGTGAAGGTTTGTCGGTGCTCGAGTACTTCAGTTCGACGCACGGTGCTCGTAAGGGCTTGGCCGATACGGCACTCAAGACGGCCGACAGTGGTTACTTGACTCGTAAGCTTGCCGACGTTGCCCAAAACGTGGTTATCACGATGGACAATTGCGGTACGACCCAAGGGATCACCAAGGGAGTCGTGTACCGTGGCGAGAAAGTCGAAGTCAGCTTGGTCGACTCGATTAACGGGCGAATCAGCCGTCAATCGATCGTGAACCCAGTAACTGATGAAGTCATCGTTTCTGAGAACCAGATGATCACGCCTGAGATCGCACGTCGCATCGAAGCGATGGGACTTGAGAAGATCCAAGTGCGTACTCCGATGACCTGTGACGCGCCTCTGGGTGTCTGTCGCCGTTGTTACGGGATGGATATGTCGACCGGTTCCATGGTCGAAGAAGGCATGGCGGTCGGAATCATCGCGGCACAAAGTATTGGTGAGCCCGGAACTCAGCTGACCATGCGTACGTTCCACATCGGTGGTAGCGTGAGCAAGCAGATGGAAGAATCGGACATCAAGAGCAAGAAGACCGGTATCGTTCGTCTAACCCGGATGCGTGCGGTGCGAAACACCGAGGGTCGCAACATCGTGTTGACGCGAAACGGTGAAATCTCGCTGGTCGATGATCGTGGTCGCGAAATCGAATCGTACCCCGTTCCTACCGGTGCGACGTTGATGGTCGAAGAAAACGACAGCGTCACCGAAGGGCAAATTCTTTGCGAATGGAACCCGTACTCAATTCCGATTTTGTCGGAAGTTGAGGGTAAGGTTCGCTTCGAAGACGTCGTCGAAGGCGAAACGATGCGTCAAGAACGCGAAGCGAGCGGTAACATCCGCATGATGATCGTTGATCACAAGGGTGACTTGCACCCGCAAATTGTGATCGAAGATACCGAAGGAAAAGCACTGGACGTTCAGTACCTGCCGGAACGAGCGATGATCATGGCGAAAGAAGGCGCCGCGATTACGCCAGGTATGGTGCTTGCAGAAATGCCGCGTGAAACCGGCGGTGTTTCGGACATCACCGGCGGTCTGCCGCGAGTCACCGAGATTTTCGAAGCTCGTAAGCCAAAGGATCCTGCGGTAATCGCGGAAATCGATGGCGAAGTCGAAATCTTGGCCGAGAAGAAACGTGGCAAGCGAACCATCGTTGTGCGAAGTGAATCGGGTATTGAACGTGAGCACCTGGTGCCTCACGGTAAGCACTTCCAAGTTCACAGCGGTGACATCGTTCGTGCCGGCCAAGCCTTGGTCGATGGACCTTTGGTTCCTCACGACATCTTGCGTGTCTCGGGTGAAGAAGCCGTACAGCAATACCTGCTGCACGAAATTCAACAGGTTTATCAATCCCAACGTGTGGAAATCAACGATAAGCACTGTGAAATCATCATCGCTCGCATGCTTCGCAAAGTGAAGATCGAGAACCCGGGTGATACTAACTTGTTGCCTGGCTTGGTGATGGATCGCTTCCAATTCCGCAAAGCGAATCAAGAGCTGTCCAAGTGCATCAAGATCGCTAACCCTGGCGATAGCGACTACAGCGAAGGCACGATCATTCCGAAGGATTCGTTCGAGCAAGCCAACGCCGAAATCGAAGCATTGGGTGGGACCCCTGCGAAGGGCAAGCGACCGAAGTCGGCTACCGCGAGTACTCAGTTGCTCGGGATCACCAAGGCTGCGGTTCAGTCGAACAGTTTCATCAGTGCGGCATCCTTCCAAGAAACCACCAAGGTGTTGACCGAAGCGGCTTTGGCCGGCAAAGTCGACAAGTTGGTCGGACTCAAGGAAAATGTTATCCTCGGTCACTTGATCCCTGCCGGTACCGGTTTCCGCATCTTCCAAGAAGGCGAAGTCAATTATCGCCGAGAAGCTCTGGAAGAGTTGGCGGCCGCACCAGTTCAGTCGCTCGAGGAAAGTTTCCCATTGCTCAACGCAGGCGAAGAAGCCGGAGCTGCACCTGCAGCACCGACGATTTCACCTCTGGATATTTCGCCAGTCGACTCTCCTGCAATGGACGCCGAAAGCAGCGAAGCTCCAGCGGCACCTGCCAGCAACGAAGCCCTCGACAACATGTTCGGCGGTGGCGGAAGCAGCAGCAGTGGTGATGAGCAACAAAACTCATAAACCGCGAAGTTGACAACACTAGCTAAGTTGTCATCTCCCATTCGAAACGAGGAACGAGGCAGTGGTCAAAGATCACTGCCTCGTTTTTGTTTTGGGCTTCGCATTAAGACGAAGAGTTCAATTTCATTTGATCCGATTCTTCGTTACTGCTGACGCGCGGGACGTTGTCATTAACCGAGGAGGCGAAAAAATGCGGTGGCGACATGTTTGGCAAGTAGATTCATTCACGACGACCCCCAACACATTCGCGTCAGCAATTTCGAGTAAGTCACAGGCATGCTGGGTCTCAATAGGGTCACTTTGGTGTGATCGCACTGTTAACAAGACGCCGTCGGATAGAGCTGCGATCACGCGTGATTCACTTGCCAATAGAATTGGTGGCGTATCGATGATGACGAATTGGAATCGATCTCTCAGCCAATCGATCAATCGCGAAAAACGTGGAGACGCGATGAGATCCGCAGGGCTTTTCGGCAGCGGTCCCGCCGCTAACAAGTACAAGCCTTCGGTTTGCATCGCACGAATCAAGCCAACGGCATTGCTGACTCCAAAGATTCGGTGCATTGTCGCTGCACGAAGATTCGTGTCGATCAGCAAAACGCGTTTTCCTGATTGCGCAATCGATACTGCCAAGTTCGCCGCCAACGTTGATTTTCCGTCACCAGCGACAGGACTTGTCACCCCAATCACCCTGTTTCTATTATGGTGGTTGCCGCAGTCCAAGGCGGTACGAAGCGATCGATAAGCTTCCGCATCAACCGACTCAGGCTCGTCGAGCGTGCATAGCATCGGACGTGGCTTCAATCGCAATCGTTCTCGGTCGCGATGTTGCTCGGGAATCTGAGCTAGAATCGGTAATCCTAAATCCGAAATGGACTCTGTGGTTTTGAGGCTTCTTTCAAAAATTTCCGAACATCCCACCCAAATAAAAGCACCCATCAACCCAATAACGAATGATGCAATTGTGGTCATGATCGCGTCAGGTGAGACTTTTTTTGCGTCGGTTGGCGGAGAGATTACCGTCGTGCGGTAGTTTCCGTAATCTTTGTTGAGATCAAATTGGCTGAGTTGATTTACGAGGATGTCATAACGGCGTTCTGCAAGTGCAATCTCAGACACGACATGATCGTTCTCGACTTGATACAGCTCTGATTCACGAACCCTGGTTCGATGTTGATCCATCCGCTGGCTGATCGTTTGATATTGAGCTGCCAGTGCTAGCTCTGCGGCATCAAGATCCTTTAACACTTGCTCTAAAGAGCAGACATAAGACTCGACCAATTCAGCCAGTGCGGCATCACTGTCACCGCCGCTTGATTCGACTGCGGGCGTCTGCTTCATCAAGCTCCGTTGTCTTGGCGAGGCAACTGAGATCTTAGCGTCAGCAGCAACAGCCTGAGTTTCGCTCTCCATTTCGGATTTCACTAACTTGATCTGCTCGGTGTAAAAATCACGAATTAGATCAATCTTCTTTCGCAATTCGTGCAGCGCAGGGTAGTTATCGCCGTATTGTCTTGACAGCAACTTTTCCGATTCCAACAGCGGAAACAATCGTTCTCCCAACTTTTCTTCTAGAGCTTGTATTCGGATGCGTGCCTCTGTTGTTCGTTCGTAGGATTGTCGCCGCTTGGATTCGTCTCGAGAAATCGAGCGTTCGATCTGATCCTCCATGCGTTCTTTTTTATGCGTTTCCGTTGCACTTAATTGTAGCTTCTGCTCGCTGTAGATAGCGGGTAGTAGACTACTGGCTGCCTGAACTCCTTCGAGTTTAGCCAGAGAGATCGCTGCAAGCCGTGATTGAACTTCCGCACGTCGCACCTTTGTATCGATACGTTTGATGTCGATTTCACTCAATTGCCTCGATGTTGCAGCGTGCTCTGCACGCTCGATCGCTGACAGCGGCACTGCCGCTTTACTGTGCTGATGTGCCAATTTTTGCTGTAGAAGTTCCTGCTGCAACGTGTCGGCCTTTCGGCGGATCAGTTCGATCGCTTGCTCCATGTTCCGTCGTTCGGATTCGCTGAGATAACGCTGGTACGTTTGCACCAATGCATTGAGCACCAAAGGGCACTCATCGCGAAAAGTACTTTCGAACGAAATCTCAAAAATCGAATTTTTCTGGTCAACATCGATTTGAGATAGAATTCTGCTGGCACAATCGCTGACGCCCGCCAATGACTCTAGGTTCTGTAGCCCGTTTTCCTGAATCGCCTTGTTGACGAACCACGGACTTTTGATCACCGAAACATACGTCTCCAATTGGGAATCGTTACTTTCGTGCGACGAGTAGCCGCTGGTCGTTATCGCCTCTTTTTGTTCGACGAGTACTTTCGCCTTCGAGCCGTAGGCAATCGGTTGCTTTTCGTAATAGATCCAACCTCCGGCGAATGCGTAAAAAAAAGCCAACAGAATCCTGGCCTTGTGACGCCAAGCAAATCGCAGATACAGCATGAAGTCATCGATTTGCAACAGAGCATCGTCCGGCGGCGACGTTATCTCCGTTTTGTACCTTTCAACTAACGGTGAACGACGTAGCATCATGTGCTCCTTCTGCGAAGCGAGAGAGTTGCGACCAATGCCACCCCGTTTCACCGGGTGTGACATCAGAGAGAACGAGTGAAACAACAGAAACCTAAGCAATTTCTGATTGAGTTACTGTGACCCTCAATTCAACCATTGATCAAGAAAGGCTCAATCGAAAGAACATTTGTCGCCAATTCCAATGGGACGTTATGACGCAGCTCATTCCATTGGCTCAATAAGTTCTGCGGTTCTCGCACTTCGAATGTCGATCAATGTCGTTCCTTACTCAGCAGCATCACAACCTAGCCATTATAGGGGTGTCGCAAACTCCAGAGAGGTGTCTTTTTTGGGAGTATTTGAAAAGAAATTGGCAAAGATTTTTCTGCACTCAATTTTCGCACAGTGATTAGCCATTCAGCATCCTGCTGTGCGTCTTATTGACACATAATGCACAAGTGTCACGTAGGCTGCCGCTGCGATGAATTTGCTATGAAAGCACAATTCGTTTCCTCCAATCAGGATCAACCGAGGAAAGTGAATCTGACGGAATGAGTCTATCGACATGAGCATCCTGCGTACCGGGCATGGTTTGCGCGGAAACTCTTCTCGCAATGCACTTGGGTGCCAAATGAAGGGGGCCTGGGGATCCGTTGCGTGACTTTGCGTCAGAGAGGGGTTGCTTTTGTCATCATGCGTTTTTCGGCATCGAGACGCAATCAATTTGCAAGTTTGGATTCATACTGGAGCTTCGACGACGAAACTCAATCGCATTCTCGGGATCCGCGACGAACCCATTCATCCGACAGATTATGCAATAATCTCATTCACAACTTTGCCGTGAACATCGGTCAGCCGGAAATTGCGTCCGGCATGCTCGAACGTCAATTCCTTGTGATCCAACCCCAGTTGATGCAGTAGTGTTGCGTGCAAATCATGCATATGTACACGGCCTGAAATGCTGCTGAACCCGAACTCGTCGGTTTCCCCGTGGGCGTGCCCGCTGCGGAAGCCTCCGCCCGCTAACCAGACTGTAAAGCCACGCGGGTTGTGATCGCGACCGGTGCCGTTGTCTTGTGCGTACGGAGTGCGGCCAAACTCGCTGCCCCACCACACGATCGTGTCTTCGAGCAAACCGCGTTGCTTGAGGTCGGTTAAGAGTGCGGCAATCGGTTTATCGACCGCGCGAGCGTGAGTTTCGTGCTTCGGCAAATTGGAGTGTTGATCCCAAGCCGGGTTTGCGGAGTCGTCACCGTAGTTGACTTGAATGAAACGCACCCCGGCTTCACACATTCGCCGAGCCATCAAGCATCGCGTACCATAGCGTTTCGTTTCGGCAGCATTGATTCCATACATTTCAATCGTCTCCGCAGTCTCACTCGAAAGATCGAGTGTTTCGGGAGCAAATTGCTGCATCCTCCATGCGAGGTCGTGGGATTTCATCGCTGCATCGAGTTCCGCATCCGGCAGCGGTCGTCGCGTGATCTGTTGATGGTTCAATTGACGCAGCAATTCAAATTGCTCTTGCTGTAACGGATGGGTAATGTCGTTGCGAGTGAGGCTATCGATCGTCAGCGTACTGCTATTGGCCCCGCCGACCTTCGTCCCCTGATATCGAGGCGGCAGGAATGCGCTGCCATAATTTCTCGCTCCTCCGTTTCCAATCGACGGTGCGATCGAGATGAAGCCAGGTAGGTTTTCACTTTCGCTGCCCAATCCATACAGCAACCACGACCCCAGTGAGGGGCGGATGAAGTTGGTGCTGCCGCAATGCAGAAACAGCGTTGCGGGACCATGGGCAACCCCTTCGGTGTGCATGCCGTGCAACAGACACATGTCATCGGCATGACGTGCCGTTTCAGGGAACAAGTCCGAAACCCAACGCCCCGACTCGCCATATTGATTGAATTTCCAAGGTGATTGCATCAAGCGGAACGCTCGTCCTTTTCCCGATCGGGCGAGTTGACGTGCATCATCGAATTCGTATGACTGGCCATCACGTCGTGCGAGCAAAGGTTTGTAGTCAAACGAGTCGACTTGGCTGACACCGCCTTGCATGAACAGAAAAATAACGCGTTTCGCTTTTGGGACCGACTGCGGTCGGTCGTCAGCTGCGATCGCTCGATTCGTTTGAGCCAACGCGTTGGTTCGAGCCAAAAGGGCCGATGCAGCCATCGAGCCAAAACCACACGCAGTTTGTTGGAGCATTTGGCGTCGCGGCAGGAGCGAATTGATCATGGCGTTTTCCCTTAAGGCAGGTAGCGGAAGTCGAGGGAAGCGAACAACGAGTGGATCAACACAACCAACCGGTCCGTTTTGCCAGGCGCCGACGGTTGCTCCAAGAACGCCAAACATGTCGCTCGTTCATCGTCACTAGGCAAGCGATAAAAACAATGGAGATAGATGCTGTCCACTAATGCGTGGGGCGTTTCGGTGTCGCCACTGTCCGATGATTGCTGTTGGCGAAAATGCACGGCGGCTGCGTTTGCACGGGCGATGATCCAAGGGTGATTCATCAGCACCAATGCTTGAGTGGCGACGGTGCTACGAGTGCGTTGTCCCACCGACACGCTGGAGTCCGCAAAATCGAAGGCTTCGAACAGGTCCGGTAACGAATTGCGAAACACAGGTTGGTACAGGCTACGACGTTGTGAATCAATGTTGTAGTTGTAGTCTGCGTTGGTCCCCGGACGGATCAGAGATCCTCCCTGCGCTAAATCCAATTCTCCACTGACCTTCAACATCGCATCACGAAGCGATTCGGCACTTAGGCGTCGTGCGTGGCCGCGCCAGTAGAATTCGTTCTTCGGATCGATCTGTTGCTGTTGCTGATTCTGTTCAATGTCATCAAACGTCAAACGTCGACGATAGGCATCGGACATCACAATCGTGCGAACGAGATGTTTGGTCGACCAATTGTTCTGGATCAGTTCAAGTGCCAACCAATCAAGTAAATCGGGATGCGTCGGCGTGACGCCTTTTGTGCCAAAGCTGTTCATCGAGTGAACGATGCCTTGTCCCATCAATGCACACCAGATGCGATTGGCGTAGACACGAGCTGTCAGCGGGTTTTCAGCCGAGGCAAGCCAACGGGCGAGTTCCAGTCGGCCGCTTGCGTTCGCATCCATTGACGATGCGTTGCCATGTGGCAACGCGGTCAAAAAGCCACGCGGAACGAGGTCCCCCAGATTGTGGGCGTCGCCACGGATATGAACCCTCGTATCGGTCGGAGTCGCATTTTCAATCACGGTCATATAGCGTGGGCGTGCCGCCAATTGTTGCTCGAGCGATTTTTGTTCGACTTCCAATGCGGCAATGATTTCGGCATCCTCAGCAGCCTGCTTCTGTTTTTGTTCGTCTTCGGCACTGCGATTGACACGCGTCGAAGTTAACGCGATTTGTGTGTTTGGATTGGGCGACTTGTCGGCGAGTGGCAAAAATTGGATGGCATCGACGATGATGTGGCCATTGGAGTCCTCGTTCGAAACGATGACAAACGCTTGTCCGTTGGGTTCGAATTCGAACTCGCCTAGTGAGACCCACAATCCGTCTTCGGGTGGCACTTTGCGTTGGTTGATCCGCAGTACGGCTTGTTCGTTGGCGCTGAAAACGCGAACCACCGCGTTGGATGCTCGGTTGGTGCCTGCTGAATAAGCCAGCCGAACTTTGTACTTTCCCGGGGGCAATTTTTTGGGCTCGAAGGTCGCCGTCTTCATTCCTTTGCCACTGTTGGCGTCGTGAATGTAGCCGTCTCCGATCAAGCGGCCGACGGAGGTGGAATGGGTCCAATCCCCCACCAATTTTGCCGCCGCGCTGTCCACGACAATACCATTGAGTTCGCTCAGCGGGATGATGCGATTCTGTTTCGTCAATTGGATGCTGGACGATTTTTTTAGCAAAGCCAGTTCGTCTTTTACACTCGCAAGCGTTTTGCTGAGCGAATCGTAGTGATGCTCCATCGATTCGCTTAGCGGCAGCGGTTTCTCGATCCAACGCGAGAGGTTTGAGTGTGACAACGCGGTGGTCGACCGAAAGATCCCAGCCAAAGCGTAGTAGTCGCGTGTGGGAATTGGATCAAACTTATGATCGTGACAGCGAGCGCAACCAATGGTTTGCCCAAGAAATGCGCGTCCGATTGTATCGAGCTGTTCATCGATAAGATCCATCTCGAGTTGTGTTTTGTCCTGTTGCTCGAGATTTGAATTCGCCATCGTTAGAAACGTGGTTGCAATGTGTTGCATTTGTTTCTGGTGCAGGTCGTCGCTTTCGATTAAGTCACCAGCGATTTGTTCGCGTATCATTTGATCAAATGGGCGGTCGGTGTTGAATGCTTCGACGAGGTAATCACGATACCGCCATGCTTCGGGAAAAACGAAACCACGCAGCGTGATCGATTCCGCATAGCGTGCAACATCCATCCAGTGCCGTGCGAAGGTCTCGCCAAAATGCGGGGACGCGAGCAATTGATCGACTAGCGTTTCATAAGACTGCGCGTCGTAGGATGCCACATCGTGTGCCGCTGACTCGCCATTTTCCGCCGATGCGGGTGTCGGGGGCAGTCCGGTCAGATCAAAATGCAGTCGCCGCACCAAGG
>CAXBHV010000104.1:0-10899 GCA_963974855.1 uncultured Rhodopirellula sp.
GGCTCACCGTTGCGATTTGCATTTGGATTAAATCAACAAGCCGTCAAGAGTTTCGACATGTTCGGCGATTCACGATGGTCTTGACGACTTCCGCTACGAGTCATCCCGTCACTTCATGTTCCGACGGTCCTTAAGTTGCCGATGCGATCCGTCGTCAGCTGTTGCTGGGAATGATCAATGACGCGACCAGTATGTGACAGGTTGTCTCGCATTGATGTACGAAACGCACACATCCATGCGTCGTTCTCTGCAGTCCAAGTGCTACGCGATTTGGTACACCAATTGCATTTTTTCCCTCCCAACAATGGCTGCTGGGTTCAGCCAGCAAAAGATTAGATTTGCTGTATTTATGAATACAAGGTGAACCACGATGAGTGATCCAAGGGTGATCGTGTAGAGGAATTCCTATGAAGGCGTGTGCTCTGCCGCTATTGATTTGCGGAACGCGATGAGCTGTGCGAAGGACTTGGTGATCTGCTTCATGTTTCGCAGGATGTTCATTGCGTTCCGCTTTTTTGAAACCACTCTTTACTCAGGAACCTTACCATGCCTGTTTCCGCACGTCGTTTGATCTCCAACATGATCGACGATCTAAAACAAGAACGCGACGAACTCAATTTGCAAATTCACCTTGGCAAACAGGAGGCAAAAACTGAATGGCAAGCGATGGGGAAAAAGCTCGACGACCTCAACCAGCGATTCGAACCGCTCAAAGGTGCTGTCGGCGAGACGAGCGAAGACGTTTGGGACGCGCTAAGATTGGTCGGCGATGAAATCAAAGACGGCTACAAACGAATTCGCAAGTCGATCTCGTAAATCCGATCCCCCTACCACTGTTCATATTGCCGAATGCCGGTCGTGCTCTACCCTGGTCATCCGCCCTATTTCGAGGCGACTGCACGCTCCAATAGCGGCACGCCCATGCTGTGGGTGTCACGTCGAGCCAAAAAAATAACGGCTGTCCAAACCGATGTTTCGACAGCCGTTAGTCAGGTATTAACGTGGTGTTAAGGAGAGCTTACTTCTTGCCTTTGCCCTTTTTGCCCTTACCTTTCTTGCCTTTGCTCTTTTTGCCTTTGCCTTTTTTGCTGCCGCCCTTTTTGCCCTTCAGTGCTTTGGCTTTTTTGTCCTTCTTGCCTTTCTTACTTTTGTTCTTCTTGCCTTTGCTTTTCTTTCCGGCCATTCTTCTTCTCCTAAACGAGTTTGCTGATCGTGCCAAATCTCTCTCGTTCCGTCCTGTTCTTTAAAGCGGAACGGCGCGAGCCGTCCGGTCTAAATCGACGCTTTTACTCGCTGCCACCGGGCGGCTCGCGCCGCACCGCTACGAAAGTAGATGGCTTTGGGCTAGCAGCGTCGGCTCATTAGAACGGGTGGAACTTTAGGTTTTTGGCACTCGTCACGGTGCTTACGGTCAGCCGATTCTAACGTTCAAACAGCCAACGAGGTTGTGCCCGATTGCTTTGCACAACCTGTTTTGAATGGCGACTGTACATGTTAGTGGTACTGGCCGAGTCGATAACGGTCACATCTGACGGCGGCACAACAACGATACAGCAGCCTCGGCTGTCCTCGATTTCGCTCTCTGCCAGCCCCGTTTCGAACGGCTTTTCGAAGCTTTCAAAACATTTTTTTTCGTGGATAACTTGTTCATTCCCTGATCGTGCTTCGTGTGAGTCCGTGAACCTAGTTTGTTTGTCCTCACTTTGCGCTGTCTGACTGTGTTGGACTTTGACCTGCTTACCAACGACTTTCCGACGTCTTGGTCACGGCTTTTCCACAGTCCTACCTAAAACGCAAACCTATTCATAGCAACAAGTTAGGATTCTTTTTCTGGACTTACAAACACTTCGCGGGCTCGAATTAAGACTACGACGATTTATATATTATTTAAGCCTTAGAGAGGCACCCAGTGAATGTTCTGCTGTCCAATGGTTTCACCACTACACACATCCGCCCATGAACCGGTACAACATGGCTACGAAATCTTCTTTCTCTTTGTAAGTCCATGGTTCCATGAAGATCACTTGCCAACGCGAATCGCTCACCGCTGCCTTTGCCCTCGCCGCCAGCATTGCTCCGACCCGTTCGCCCAAAGAGATTCTTCAAAATGTGAAAGTGACCGCATCGGGTCCACGGATCACCTTGACCGCCACGGACCTGGACGTCGGAATTCGCTTGGATGTCGAAGAAGGGGTCGAAGTGGAAACCGAGGGCACCGCGTTGTTGCCGGTCCAGCGAACGATGGCGATTCTGCGAGAAAGCAATGATGAAACGCTGACGATCGAAACCGATGAATCTGGTATTCGCATCACCGGCAGCCGCAGTAAATTCCGTCTTCCCGGCAGCAATCCTGACGAATTCCCCAGCGTCGCGGAGTTCAATGAGGATAAATACCACGTGCTGCCCACCCGTTTGTTCCGTGAAATGGTTCGCCGAACGGTATTCGCCACGGATGCCGAAAGCAGCCGATACGCTCTCGGCGGGGTGCTGCTCGAAATGGAAGGCACCTCGGTGATCGCAGTGGGCACCGATGGTCGCCGCTTGGCCAAGATGGAAGGGACTGGCGAACCCCAGGGTGGCCACCAAACGACCGGAACCAGCACGATCGTCCCAACCCGAGCCATCCAGTTGATGGAACGTGCCGTCAGCGACAAGGACGACACCGTCGACGTCGCGGCCCGTTCTAACGATTTGTTGATTCGCACCCCACGAGCGGTTATCTATTCGCGACTGGTCGAAGGCCGTTACCCGAATTGGCGACAAGTGTTTCCAAAACGCGAATCTGCCGAACAGATCGACATGGCAGTTGGCCCCTTGTTCGCCGCCCTTCGTCAAGCAGCGATTGTGACCGATCACGAGAGCCGAGGTATCGATTTTACCTTTGGTGATGGCACGCTGAAACTCGAAGCCAGCACAGCCGACATCGGGGAATCCCAGATCGAGTTGCCGATTTCTTACGATGCTGAAACGATCACGTTGACGATGGACCATCGTTACGTCGCCGACTTTTGCAAGGTGTTGGATAACGAAACGAATTTCGTGATGGAAATCGAGTCGTCATCCAAACCTGCACTGCTAACCACCGATGATGGTTTCAGTTATGTGATCATGCCAATGGCCCGCGACCGCTAACGATTATCGGGGCGGAGCGACGTCGTGCAACGATGCACCTTTCTCGGGACTGATCACCAGGATGGCAAATCGGGTCGCACCTTTGGCATCATCCGCACTGACGCTGGCGTAATCAAACCGGCCGCGTGAATCGGTGCAACCGTCCTTGTAAAAACGGACATCCCCATCAGGATACTTTGCGTAGACCTTCACATACGCAGTATCGATAGGATGGCGAGATTTGGCGTCACTGGCCTGTAGTTGCCCATAGCTTTCGGACACATAGGTCGTCATCTCGCCACCGAAGTAGAGAGCCGTATTTCGCGATGCTCCCGCTACCACCTCGACCAATAACGTTTGTCGACGGCGGTTTTCGTCCAGATCATAACGGGCCACTCCACTGGCTTGATCAAAATCGAGCGTTTCACTTCGCATCGGTTTGACCATCGCCATTCGTTGCAGATCTTCGCGAACAAACGGGGCCTTGCTAAACAGCAACTCTAGATCGACACCGTACAGATTGAGGGTGGCCGATTTGGTTTGGCGATGATCGATCCGCAACGAGTCGCCTTCGACACGCACCATTACTTCGGGTTGCTGTTCCGCAGCGGATTCCTGCTGTCGCTCTCGATCGAGTACCGCTAGATCGCCGGTGCCCTGCTCAATCGCTTTGGGTTCACCGCTGGCGGGATCTTTCGAAACCAGTTGCTCGCTGATCAGCAGATCACGACGCTGTCGCAACTGGTTCGCCAGTTCGCTAAAGCGGGATTGCCAACGTGGTACCGATTCCTTGCTGCGGTTGTTGGCGATCTGTTCAGCCCGATCATATTGCCCCTGATGCATGGCTAAATAGGCGTCCATGTAATCATATTGCAACCGAGTTGCGATCGAATCGCGTTTGATTTTGGCAAATGTCTCGATCGCTTCTTGGATCCTGTTTTGGATCAACAGATAGTAGGTCAAGGCAAGCCGTTCGTTTTGCGGGATCTCGTTTTGGAACCCGAGCACGCGAACAAAGTCACGATATTGATCGAGGAACGTCGAGTTCAGAATTTCGTTCTCTGCTCCCAGTCGATGAATACGAGCCCGCACGAGTGGTGCGTACTCGAGCATTTCCAGGACCCTTCGCTCAATCGCATCGACGCGTAACAGGGGGCTGTCCAGTTCCGGTCCAACTCGCTCGACCAAATCCTCTGAAAGCGACAAGTAAGTGCGAATCGCAGGTTCGTCACGGTACTTTAACGAATAAGCCCAAAGTTCTGATTCGGGAATATTGGCACTTCGTAGCACCTTGATGACCGCCTGATAAATGTCTTGCTGCAGCATCCGATGAGCGACCAACATCCAGTCGATATCGCGAAGATTCGCAGTCGCCAAGAAATTAGTGATCTCGGCTGCGGAACCACTGCGAGCGACTTTGTCCCAAGTCACGGTGGTCAATTCCGTCGGCTGATCGACGACGTTGAACAAGCGAGGTCGAGCTCGGGCCAGCAGCTCTCCGTCGCTTGCGACCGTCGCAGGATAGTGGGGGAATTCGCCGGCGGCAGGAAAGTAAAACTGGTACTCAATCGCTTGGACCGCAAACGGAGCGAGCGTGAGCGTCTTGCTGTCGGTCACTTGGCTTCCGCTCAGTGGCAAACTGCCTTCAGGAATCTGCCAGAACACATCAACGATTTGTTGATCGCCGGTGGGATTGGAAATCACGGTTTGCCCTTTGTACGCCACGCCCGTCAAAAACTCTTTGGGTTCTTCGGATCGGCGGTTTTGGGTTGGCGGCAGAGCGTTGGCCGAAGAGAACCTTTGTCCCACCAAAATGCTGCTGCTATTGTCGTCGTTGATCTTCAGCGTACGCAATCGCTTCATCACCACGGCAACCGGATGTTCCGGAGCGTAAGGTTGGCCTTCTTCGCTGGGCAAACTGATATCGCCCACCTTCAGCGGCAGCCCACACATCGCAAGCGCCACCAACGCGGCGTGCCGGTTATTGACCGGATACAGCAAGTGCGAGGACACAGATGGATTGCTGCTGTCCGATAGAGCCAAGTCGGCCCAAAACGGATCGACGCCAATTAGACTATCAGGGAACGGTTCACCGACGGTGCGAACTTGATCCCACTGGCTCTCAGCCCACTGTTTTGTCGAGTCGAGGTCGCGAAAGAAAGCGAATTCGGCGGCGCCCGAGCGACGCGAGAATCGTCCCAAGGCACGAACAGCGTCTTTGCCCAGCTCACTCTGTTTCTTAAGTGATTCAATCTCTTTGAGGTCCAACGATCGTTTCTTTCGAGCCGGGCGAGCCCCAGACTTGTCGCTGCGTGACATGGCTCCGCCGCCAAACCCAAAGCCACCGCCTCCCATTCCACCGCCTCCCATTCCAGCGGCGAATTCTTCGTCATCCGCGATAGCTCCGAACAACATATCGCTGGCAACATCATCAAACATGACGTTTGCCTTTAACGCACTCTCGATATTGATGCGGACCTGTTGATAATCGGTATCCTGCAGATCTACCCACTCTTTCAATTCACGTCGGACTTGTTCACGAACCTCCGGCACCCGAATCGCCAACAGCGCTCGCTCGGCGTAATTCAGCTGGTTGTATTTCCACAAATCGGTGTACGGTTTCAGATCATCCTCGAGTAGCCAGTGATCGACAAACTGCTTTTCTTTTTTGTTTTCGAGATAAGGCTTGATGACATCGTCAAAGAAAGTGGGATCATGGGCCCGCAAGAATAGGTGCAGCTCGTGACTCGCCAGTCGCGAGTAGGCTTCGAGTTTGGCGGCTTGACTAAGCTGATCCCAAACCGCCAGCTCGTCGAACTCATCAAACCGGGGGTCATGAACCAAGGTGCGGTACAGTTTCAACAACGCACCTACACTTCCATAAACTTGCAATTGAGCCGAACCGAGCTGTTGAAAGTCGAGTGGTTTCTCTTTGGAAACGATCGTCACGGCTCGCTCAAATGAGACCGCTTTCTCAGCCTCGATGGCCTTGGCAAGTCGCAAGTCGATCGTTTCGATATCGTCCAGCGGGGCGGTCACGGTTCGCTGGATCACCGTCGAAGGATCGCTGACGACGATTTGCAGTATCGGCAGCCCGTCGATCACTTTGGCTGGTACCGTGACCAGCCCGTTAGCGTCCGGCCGCAAATTGGTGATCGTGACGCCACAATCCGCCAAATAGTCGTAGTCAGACGTGGGGGTCTCGGAGTCCTCACCGCGACGATCCGCCTCGGCTTTCATCCGCGACATATCACTTTGCGGGGCACTCGCCCTCGGTTGATCGCCTGCCGTCGCCGTTTGGCTGGCGTTGCTGGTTTCTTCGGTCTCCCACGGATTTAGAATCACACTGGGCTGTGGCAACATCACGCCGGGATACTTTGCCGCGTAACGCCGCCGTAGCACGTATTGGTACTCATCTCCCAATCGCAGATCGCTGATGTAACCACATTGGGGAAGCGAAACGCTTCGTCCCCGTAGTGTGGGCGATGGCAAGTGCAGCGGATTTCCTGGACTTTCAACGTCAAAATAACGAGTAGCAATCACGTGCACGCGAGCCAAGTCGGTTTGTCCCGACAACTGGATTCGCAGGCCCTCCTCGTCACGCACAATCGACGCAACGCCGAGTGGGACGACGGGGGAGACTTCGCGATGACGAATCTTTCCAACAGCGACATCGTCGATCACAGGCCCATCAACGACCGCGATCGCGGTTTGCGCCGCGTTATCACGGTCAATCAAACGATAATCGCCAGCATCCAACTTTTTGATGCGAAGCAATCCCTGGTCAATCACCAATTTGCTGCTCAAATCGGTGTCGTAAACTCCCGCACGAAGTCGGATCAATCGATAACGATCCGAGACCGGATCGGGAGTAACAACCACAGGCAATTCGATGCCAATCTCGGTCGTGGTGTGAACGGTGTTGGGCCAAAAAACTTCGTCAAGCTTCAAGTCACGAGTATGACGGGGGCCGGATCCGGCCGCGAAACTAATTTGCTTGACGTACGGCAGCGACGACAAACTCACCCGGCCATGCTCATCCGTTTGCAACGTTTGATTGATCTGAGATCCTTTCACACGGGTCGACAGCGAGATCGAGACGGTTGCCCCCGCAATCGCTTCGCCAGATCGGCCGCGAACTTCGATCACATACTCGTCACCATCACGTGTCAGGAAAGCATCGTGTGTCGAATTGGTTTTCCGAATGGTGGCGATTTGCCACTGCTGGCGGGTACGAAGCGTATGCCGTTGATTCGTCGACAAAGAGCGGATTTTGCCACTCAGCGTTGCTTGGACATGCTGTAATCGAGCGGGCACTCGAAACGGCACCACCAAATCGCCCTGCGAATTTAACTTGATGTCGTCGATCGTTTTGGTTGTCGTGATCCCATCCAGATCGATCGCTTCAATTAGGACACTCACATCCGTCAACACGGACGGATCGAGTGTGGTGTCCCCCATCGCGATGCGAGGGCGAATCAACAGCGAGCTACTGTCACCCGATTGCACTTGAGAGCGGTCGAGGTACATCCCAGCAGTCAAAGAGTAACCTTCGATGAGATGAGAGAATTTAATTTTTTCAGCAAGTTCACCATCGGTCACGATCGCATCGCGGTGAGTGGCATCGGTCACCGGTGGCAACGTAATCGAACCCGAATCGTCCGCCAAAAATTCGCGTCCTCCCACGATCATGCGTGCTTTGGTGATCGGTTTTCGATTTTCGTCAATGATGGTAAATTTCATCCCATCGGCGGTGATCGCGTCGACGTGGTGCAGTTCACCGCGGCGAATCATCGCCCGAGCACGGACTCCTTTACCCACCAAATCCACCACCCAGACGCCTCGACCACGGATCTCGTCGAGTTCCAAAGTTTCCCGATGACGCTGAACCGCTGGTTGGTTGTAGCTGAGTTTTCGCTCGTGCGTGGCGACCAAACCATCCAGATCAATGTCGGTATCAAGCCGCTCTTTGTGTGTTCGCAGGAAGGCGAGTGAGTTGATTTCGTAGATGCGAAGCACAAGCTCGTCGACGTTTTTGACATCGACGATCAATTGCGTCGGATCATCACTCGCGAATCGCGGTTTGTTTTGGGGAGCGAGTCGCAGTTGCACCGAGTCACGAATCGCTTGCCGCTCCGCAGGTGACAGCAAGCGATACCACTGTTCTTCGTCGCCGATACCAAACATGAGTTTCGTTTCGGCAAACACGCTGCGAAGGTAATCGGGCTGGATCAGTTCCGCGAACGCATCGGAGTTGTCCGCGTCTTTCAAGAAATGTTCGAGGTAAACGCGTACCAGCGAAACTTCGTCACCAATCGGCGGCAATAGTGCCATCGGCATAAAGTTTTCACCGAGATTTGCTTTCGTCGCAGGACGTTTTGCCCATTCCGGGTGCACGATCGGGCTTTGTCGCGGCAGTGCGAGGTAACGCAAAAAGAGGTCGCGATCATAAACGCCGGCTGCCAGGTTGGCCTCGAGCAAGCGAAACGTCGCCGACGCTTTTAACGAGTTGTAACTTGGTGGCAGCGAGCGAACATACGCTTCGACTCGTTTCAGATAGGCGAGTCGCTGATCGGGTTGCTGCGACAAGTCGACGTCGTCGCTCGGACGCAGTCGCAATAGTTTCGCCGAAACAAACGAGTTGTCGTCGGCGATTTCAGGAACAGCCGAGGCAACACGATCGAGCTCAGAGAGGGTTAGCACTTGATGAGCCGCCAGATCCCCAAAGCGAACATCTTGTTTCCGTCGCGATTGCAATTCGCGGATCACCAGCTCGTCAAGGTTTGAGATCGTGGCATGATCGACTCGGGCGAGAAAGTCATGCAGATTCAACTTCAGACCGGCGGTTTCGCCACCTCGATACATTTCCGCCAATCGCCGCATCCCGATCGGCTGCAGCGTGTCATCCTGTTGCACAGCCTCTTTGACCAGACGATCGAGGTCCAACAGCGTGATGTCGAATTGGCTCGGGTAGCGTCGCTCGCCTTTGACCGGGGGCGCAGGATGGTGCAATTGGACGCCGAGTCGTTTGACTAAATGATCAATGGTCCGCTCGGGTGTTTGCGAATAGGTCAGCAACCGTTGGCGATCGATCATGCCGCGAATGACAGCGGTTTCATGACCTTTGTTTTCTGCCAACCAATCGTTCAGAATCACCTCAGCGCGGTCCAATTGGCCCGATGTTTGGTAATGCAGACAGTGATAGAAGTAATAATCATCACTGCCCGGAATCAGCTCTTCGAGAAACGCCTCGCGATCGTCCGCCAAAGCGTATCGTTCCATGATGCCGATGGGTTCAGCCATTACATTTCCTATGGCGAGTGATAAGACGAGAACGAAGCCGAGTAGGGCTCGATGAGGCGAAATCGCGAGCATGAGAAGAAATTCCAGGTGCGGAAGTAGATGGGCAAGGGCATTATAGATCGCCGAAACGGCATAGTGACAACGAATCATCGAGTGGATGTATTAGAGCGAATATGCCGGATTTGAGTTAAAAACCAGGAAAAACACCGGAAACAGGCTGCAAAATAGCGGAATAGGACAAGCCAGGACTGTTGAATCGTGGGTCTTCGAGTGGGTTTGCGGCTGTGCAGGCTCTTCTGCCACCACTCCCCCGCTCTCACCACGACGGGGTCGCGGTAACGAGTCACCTCTCCCCCGACTTCGTCGGTGGAGAGGTAACTGCGTCAAAACCGCTAACATAAGAGCGGCGATGGTCGGGAATTAGAAAATCATTTTCAGCCAACGCCTCTTTGCCTCTATAATTAAAGGTTCATTTGCACGGAATCTGATCACTCGTCTTGGCAAGAGGAGATACCCATGTCAAGTCAATTACGGCGCCGAGAATTTGTCTCTGGCGTGGCGGCGGCCGGATTACTCGCCGGCACCTCAGCCCATCGATTGTTTGCTCATGAAGCAGATCCGGTCTGCCATGCTACCTATGAAACGATCCAGGATGCGATCGATTCACCGCCGGAACGATACGCTTTTGTTCCCGCGATCTTGGTGGGCACCGATAGCGACCATGCCGATTACATGGCGAC
Organism: uncultured Rhodopirellula sp.; assembly: GCA_963974855.1. Classification (GTDB taxonomy): domain Bacteria; phylum Planctomycetota; class Planctomycetia; order Pirellulales; family Pirellulaceae; genus Novipirellula. The sequence goes on from CAXBHV010000104.1 coordinate 10,155, forward strand.
GGTGGACGTGGATCCCAATTCAAATCAATACGGAAAGGTGGTAGGTCGCTTTGCGATGCCGGAACCCGGCGACGAACTACACCATTATGGATGGAACGCCTGCAGTAACTGTCACGGCCATCGGCATCGGCAATATCTTGTCATTCCAGGTTTAAAATCTGGCAATATTTATATTGTGGATGCGGCTGATCCCACAAAACTGCGTCTGCACAAAACCATCTCGGGTGCAGAGATAGCTGAACAGACGAATCTGTCGTTTCCTCACACTGTCCATTGCCGAGCGGACGGCGTGATCATGCTTTCGATGTTAGGCGATGCCAAGGGAAACGCGCCTGGCGGTTTTCTTGAGATCGATGATAGTTTCGAAATTCGCGGCCGGTGGGAAAAGTCGACTGCGGGCATGAACTTCAACTATGACTTTTGGTACCAACCGCGACACAACGTGATGGTCAGCAGCGAATGGGCTGCTCCAAATACCGTCAAAACCGGTTTTAGTCTCGAAGATGTTGAAAAAGGCAAATACGGACAGCATCTACATTTCTGGGACTGGTCGACGCACAAGATCAAGCAGTCAGTTGATTTGGGCGAAAGCGGATTGATCCCGTTGGAGGTTCGTTTTCACCACAATCCAGATAGTTTGCATGGTTTCGTCGGAGCTGCACTCAGTAGCACCATTCATCATTGGCACATCGAGGAGGATACTTGGAAGACGGAGAAGGTGATCCAGGTGGATCCTGTTGAAACC
>CAXBHV010000105.1:0-10891 GCA_963974855.1 uncultured Rhodopirellula sp.
CGCTAGCCACGGTTCCGGAGTTCATCCGGAGTTAGCACCCAAACGGCTAACGGGATTTCACCCAATGATTCCAGCCTAACTGCTTAACAAGGCGGAGATCGAAAAGCGGCAAAATCCATGGTTTCGTTGCATGCCCCTAGCTTTCTTATCGCAACACTCCGCAGACGAGGATAAAATCATCGAGTTGTGAGACTCGCGCCCCCGAATTTAATTCGATTCGAATCGATTCGCTTTATTCACGGACAATAAATTCACGGACAATAATTTGATGCTTGCTTGTTTGTACAAAACGAGAGTTACCTGGATTGTGTTTGCGACGGCGTTGATCATATCGCCGTTGTCGTCTGTGGCAGAGGACGGTTCGTCATCGTTTAAGTCGGCGGAGGATGCGTACATGGTGGGAGCTGCGTTTTTGAACGCGGACAAAAAATCCGAAGCTCGCGGACCACTCGAAGCTGCACTCTCGCTTGCCAAAGACAATGTGTACCGCGTTAAGTGTCATCAGGCTTTATTGCGAGTGTATCGCGACATTCCTGAATTCGAGCCGTTTCGAGATTCCGCCGAGTACATCATTCGGCATTCAACGAAAACTTACGAACGCTCGTTGACACGTTCGAGCTTGTTCTCATTCGCCTACAACCGTGGTCAGTTTGATGCCCTGGTGACCCGCTATGAAGAAAAGCTAAAGGCAGAACCTGAGGATGAACCGACGATCTACATCCTAGCGGAATTCTATTCGCGATCACGGCGAGATCCCAAGCGAACAATTCAGTTAATGGAACTACTCGAGCGACTCAGTCCAGAAAACGAAAAACCTGAACCTGGGACCAAGCAAGCGATTGCTGCCGACGCCCGCATGGCGATTCAAAAAGGGAATTTGGCGCGAGAGTATGTTCGCGGAAAAGGATATGCAAAGGCTGCACAGACCTATCAGCAAGCAGCAGCGCTGGACACGACCACGGAGAGCTGGAATTTGAAAGAAGCTGCATCCGCTTGGTTAAAGGCAGGCGACCGAGATAAAGCGATGGAATTGGTGAAGCAGGCAGATGAACTGCCCGCAGAATCACGAAACGATTCGCTTGCCCATTTCTTCCATCGCCACATGGGTGATCTGTATACAGAGCTCGGGAAGCCGGACTTGGCGATCCCCCATTATGAAGTGGCGGTCCAGAAGACAACCATTGAAGGTTACAAGAACGATACGCAAAGATCGCTCGATGAAGCGAGAGCCGCTGCAGCTCCGTAAGCGTGTTGCAGCTGTTCTGGGGATCCCATTGCTGCGACTAGCGTTTCAGCCCGGTTCCCTTGAGGCACAGAAAGCCGAAGGTCACTGAACAGGCGGAGACGATCCCCCACTGGGTTGTGTTCATGTGGCTGAAATAGCGGGTTAGTTCGTTGGATGCATCCCGAAACCAATCGCCCAGTGAGAATGCAAGCAGTAGTTCAGTAATCATTTGGACCAGCCCTATAGCGGACAGCAGAAGCAATAGCGTGAGCGATTCGAGAAAACGGGATTCTCGAGAAATAAAATCGCTGTCCAACCCTAGGTTTTCTTAGCCGACCAGGGCAAAAAAAGTGGCCAACCCAGGTTGCAATGCCCGATGAATTCCAGCATGATTGGATTAATCGTCACAGCCAGTCAGCAAGCGAGATTGGCAAGCCAAAGTTATTGGCAAAGGTGACTTGCGGAGGTTCGGAGGATCGATATAATCCCCGTCCAAGTGATCAGCATTAATGCTTCCCAGACGGGTTGCAAAGAACAAACTTGCTGATCATATTGTTTGCATCATCGCAAACGCGACACGGGTGCTTTGGCACTCCTGTCAAACCGGTGCTTCGGCACCACACGCCAACCATGGCGCGGTAGCTCAATTGGTTAGAGCCCCGGACTGTCGATCCGGAGGTTGCGGGTTCGAGTCCCGTCCGCGTCGCTTCTTTGTTTCATCGTGATTTGCCGTCCCAAACGGCGACCGGCCAACTCTGGCCGAGCACACTTTCAAGCCATCCCAAACGGGAACTTTCCCGTTTGGCTTTTGCGAAAGGTGCATCCGATGCCCTCGCTTGCGAATTCGGCTCCAAAATGCCCAACGCATTTTTCAGGCATCACCCGCGACTTTCTGTTTCGACAACAGGACTCGAATACTTCGATCCTGGATACGGTTGAAACGCTGCTGAGCATCTTGCCAGTGGCTGAAGCCCCTCTTTCTGCACTGAAACCGTCGCCTACACCGACGCGATGATGGTTCGCGATTACTTGCGGCACAGCAAAACCTATTACGGCGCCGTTAAGTCGAGTAAGCTGCATCAGATCAATCCCGCATTCGCGCCGCTACGTGATTTGGATGCCAATCTCGATGCCGGCGAATTAGGCCCGGTGGCTGCAAAGCCGTTCGCTAGCAGATAATCGAATCGGGACTGACTGGCTGAGATGCCAGCGTGCGAATGAAAAATGCCAACCTACTTATAGAATCGAACTCGCCATGCTTCGCTTCCTGACCCTTACTCTTGCGTTGATTTGCACTCACTGGTTTTTCTCACCCCAAATTACGGCGGCTGAGAAACCGAACATATTGATGATCTATGCCGACGACATCGGCTACGAGGCACTGAATTGTTATGGCGGCTTGGATTTCGCGACGCCGAATCTGAATGCGATGGCAGCGGAAGGAATGCAATTCAACCGCGCCTACGCTAGCCCCGTCTGCACGCCTTCACGAGTCAGCTTGCACACGGGACTGTATACATTCCGACATTCACATCTCGGAGTGCTGCCGGTACATCAAGGGACTCGCCAAAAGGTTGATTTTCAAAAGATGCCAACCTTTGCTCAACAGATTCGTGCGAATGGCTACGCCACAAGCGTCACGGGGAAGTGGCAACTTGCAACCCTTGAGGTCTGGCCAAACCATATACGCGATGCCGGATTTGATTCGTGGTGCGTCTGGCAGATCTGGCGTGACGGTAAGAAGACGTCGCGTCATTGGAATCCTACGCTCAACGAAGACGGCCAGGTTCGTGAAGACATCGACAAACGCTTTGGACCCGATGTGCTGGCAGAATATGTGATCGAGCAGATGACCGAGGCTCAAGCGGCAAATCAACCTTTCTTGATCCTTCATAACGAAATGCTTCCACATGACCCCATTGTCGAGACTCCTGATGATCGCAGACTGGGACGCCGAGCTCAGCTGGGCAATATGATTAATTACATGGACCGACTCGTCGGCCAACTGCTTGCTGCTGTGACTAGGCTCGGGATTCGCGAGAACACTTACGTCGTATTCATGGGCGACAATGGCACGCATGACGTCGACTTTCATAATCCAAAATCGGGAGAACCAGGCCAACTAAAACATACCCGTCACACGCTTGCTGGCAACGTAAACGGTGGCAAGTTTCAACTCAACGACGCGGGGACTCATGTGCCTCTGATTGTCTGGGGCCCTCCATCGATACCCGCCGGCAAGGTTTGTGAAGACTTGATCGATGTTGTCGATCTGTTCCCCACCTATTGCGAATTGACCGGCACGACGATCCCAGAATCTCTATCGATGGACGGTCGCAGTATCGCTCCACAAATCCATGGTCGCGCCGGTACGCCACGGCAATGGGTGCATCACGCGATTGCTGGAAAGGGCGAAAACCTGTTCGACGGTTCGTGGCGACTGTTCCGAAAGAACGACCAAATTTGGGATGCACGCAACCTGCCAGCGGAACCTGCCGCCGCGCCAGACGACGAGGAAGCCAACGCCGCCCGCGTCCGGCTCAATCAGATCTTCAAGAATCTCTCACAGAGCGACGAGCAGCCTAATTCTTGATCCGATGCAAATCAAGTCAAGCGAATCATTGCTAAGCAGGTCGGCAGGAGTCTTTCGGTATACTAGCCGTTAGGCGATCGTCCAACTTGGCGGTGGTTACGAGCACTTATTTGTTAACTAAGCCGAATGGTTGACAAACGATACCGAGCATCTCGCTTGTGCGGCGTTTTCCGGAGTCACCAAAATGGTATTTACCGCTTTGGTTCCAAAGGAAATCCTGCTCGTGTCTAGGCTCGCCAGAGTTGTTTTCGTAAATCGCACGCATCGCGATAGCCGTTGGGCGTTAAAAGCCGCAAATGATTCGGAGCGTTGACACAACCGCGTCAGATCGTTCACGGAAACCGCCTGGATTGGTGATGTATTGTGTATCAGCAGTGGCGGTCCAGTGATTACCCAGGTTCATTTGATAAAACAATTCAGTCGCTACCTCACGTCGTGCCGTCAGCCCCGTGCCAGCGACCGACGAGAACTCCACGGCGGTGATTCCGATTCCCAGTGCGTCCGTATCGCGGCCTTCGAATAGCCCGGTCCAACTCAGTCCACCACCGATGTGCTGCTTCGCTTGACTCACGTCCTGGTCAGCGCCGCCAATCTGCAGGAAGGCGGCAAGTCCCTGCGCTGAGTGGGCGTCACAGTCGCCTTCGTTCCACAACCATTGATCCGCTGTCGCGTACCATCCCCAAGTTCCGTTTTGGATGCCGCCGTCGTAGCGGTCGAATTTGCCGTTGTGATTCCAAAGTCCCAGTGAAGCTCGACCTAGCGTTCCCGCGGACTGTTCGCCCCAGGTCCCATCGGTCTCGCCAATCACGAACAGGTCTTCAAAGTTGTCGAGTAATGTGGTTGGTAAACGTGAACCTGTTGGCACGCCCGTCGCTCCAACACCGTCGAACAAGCCGAATCGAGTTGAGCGAGTTTCGCTCGATCTCCACTCGGCCACGAAACCGCCGGCCGGGTCGGGATAGGTCGGCATCGTGAAAATCGTGGGGCTGAATCCCATCGACGAGTTTAAGAAAAGCCCACCACCGAGTGTGTAAGCAAACTCGGTGTTAGCGTCGATCTTGCCTGTTTTGATTCGCAGTTTGTCGTCAAGCCATTTCGTTTCCAGCCACACTCGCGGGATCTGCGTTCGCGCTGGCGCATCAATGTTCGAGAAGACTTGAAAGTCGCCGACCAGGGCATCACCGAGATTGCCATCGTGATGTTGAAAGTCCAAGAAGATCGTCGCGCCGTGCCAACCGTAGTAGCGATCTAAGTCCGCCGTGAGGATAAGATCCAGCAGGTATCGAGAGGCAAAACCTTCCGTATCCAAGCCACCCCTAAGATTCTTCGTTCCGTCCCAAGTGATTGAGCCGGACGTATACAATCCCGAGTCAGCCAACGATTCACGAAATCGCCAAAAGGGATTCATCGTCTCGAATGAATCGCCGTGGTCAGGCAGTTCGCGAGTGACTTCTGCTATGTCTCGTGGTGCAACACGCTTCGCTTTGCCCATATCCTCCGACTGGGCATTCAATTGGTCTTGTTCATTTGGGGCGTGAGAAATGGGCGTATCCCAATTGGGCGTAATCCAATTTGGCTCGTCGGCCAAGCCAGTCGCCGCAACGACAATGCATGCAAAGGCGGTCAAACACGTCGCGATGCATCGAACTTTCAAAGTAGATTTCAAGATAAGTAGGTTCCACCTGGTCGTTTTATCGTCTGGTGGGACCGTTGCAGTCAATAGAATATGTCGACGAGCGTCGGCATTGATTGCAATCTGGTTCGAAGCTCGATCGCAATGCGGTACGACCAGTAGGGAATCTCGCCCTTGGCCATCACGTTGGAACTCAGCCAATTCTCGACCACTTTGCCCCCCGCTGGCGCCTTTGGAAATTGGTCTTCCATCAGTCTGATCTGCCAATTCGGCAATCCCGACCATGCTGAGCAAGCGATAAATCCCGTCTGCCAGGATCAACAGCCCGTCTGTGGCTTGCATGCGAATGTGGGTCATTTGCGGAAGCAATTGACGCGGACTCTTTCGCAGAGACCGTTCAAAAGTTGCAGCACCTCAGCCGTCAACGAAAGCGATCCGACCGCGCGGAATCCTGAGGGGTCGGACGGGTGATTTTTCAGGTCATTACTCTCGGTGCAAGGTGGCTGGCACCAATCGACGGGCACCAATCGACGCTTGTTACTTCTTGGGTGTGAGAGGATCTTTAGCAAGATCCACTACCACAAAATCAAGACTGGATGTTGCATCCAAGACTATTTACCGGGCTCAAGTTTTGCATGGTATTCTACGGGACGAACGTCCGACTGCGATGGACTGTTCTGTTTCGCAGGCTCCGCTGAAAGGGATGCGATTCTTGCACCCTGAGCGGCATCGGTAATCGCATACTGAGCGGGAACCTCGCCCGCCACGCTCTTGGGAAGCTTGAACATCGCTCCCGTAGCACCGTCTACGACAGCACCCAAGCCGCCGCCAATCAGAATGTTTCCGGCAGTCCACGGATCGAAGCCCGCTTTCAACTCCCGATGTTGGGTGAACTCACCTGCACCTGCGAATGTCACATTGTATTTTGCAGGTCGAAACGGGGCAGACTTAGCAGGCAGTGTGACTTGCTCAGGCGTAACGCCCTGGTGAACAAGTTGGTTATTTTGATCGTGAACCGCGAAGTACGTTTTGCCGCCACTATTCTCGAACGCTACCGGGTACTCGCGGTGACTCGCAATTGTGGCACATCCTTGAAAGAAAGGAACGCACAACGCAATCACAAGGAGAAACGATCGTGTATGTAGTAGATTCAAGGCAACGTCCTTCTAAAAACCGAACCAGCAATCTTGTTTATGTTCGGATTTCATCGTCGAAGTTCGCCCTGCAATCCGCTAAAACCGGCCCAGTCCGGCTATTTTGTGCCTAAATGAATGAATTTGCCGTTGTTGGACAGATTGACTCACCCGAAAAACAACATTAAACGCCTGTAGTCAGAAAGATCAGGTTCATCGATTAGACATCAATTTCCGAAGAGTGTGACCGGCAACCCGCTGTTGAGCACGCGAGTGGGAGCGGATCGTAGACAGCGACGAGCGATTTTTGACAGACGAATACGGGGACCGACGAATGAATTCAGAGGAACAATTCGCTTGTCTCCTTACGTGAGAAAGTAACTGGCACCCCGCCATTTCCGAATTGGCGTCGCGCCAGGTTGGGAGTGCGTACGTAAATGAGGTTCACGTTACCAATTGAGGAAAGGACCTACTACATGCGCAGTTAAACACGACGCCAAGTAGATCGATGATGGCCGCTTCGAGTTGCGTTTCAGTGAACTTCATAGTTGCAAAATAGTTTATTGATACTTCTTGATGTGGCATCCTGAACTTTGCGATTCTCGGCGGCTCTGCGTTGCAAGTCGTTCAGGGTGAGTTTTTAACGCGGAGAAGCGGAGGTGCGGAGTTTCGCGGAGGAAGAAAAAGGAGGCGAGGGTTTGTGCGGCGTTTAGGTGTTGGCTATTGCAAACGATTACTGGATTTAGTTTTGACAACATGAACTTCGCGATCATCCGCTCCTCAATTCGTCCAGGCCAAGTACTTATTCGGAGACTTTGGGGCCTTGGTAGTTATTGACGATGCGGTGGAGGCCGTCGATCCGTTTTGCTTCGTGGAAGTTGAGCAATAGGCCGACGTTTAAGTTCATAAGTCGAAGGTGGGAGAGCGTCTGGGCTTTGTCGATCGGGTGAATGTTCGATTTGGCTTTCAGTTCAACGACGACCAATCCATTGACCAGCAGATCAGCTCGAAAGGCACATGGATCGTGTAGGTCATCATAGTCGAGTGAAACAGGTTTTTCCTCAATCACTTCAAAGCCACGTTTGCGAAGCTCATATGCAAGGCAACGACGATAGACGGTTTCCAACAAACCCGGTCCCAATCGTCGATGGACTTCAATAGCCGCACCAATAATTGCTTCGGTCACCCCATTCTCATTCATTGTGATTTCCTCCTCTGTGCATCAATCGGTCGTGGATGTTTCTTTACCGTGGAGTGACGAAGCAGCAGAGAATCGCCGAGTTAAGGTGATCATACCAACGCTTCCTCCTTCCTGTCTTCTCTCCGCGAAACTCCGCTCCTCCGCTCCTCCGCGTTTATTTCTTTCCCAAGTGTTCTTTTAACGCGGAGTGGTGGAGCAGCGGAGAATCGCCGAGTTCTCGTGATCATGACAACGCTGCCTTAGCGAGCTTCTTGGCGTCGGGGATTCGCAGTTCGCCCGAGATGAGTTCGGTAAGCAGCGTATCGCGAAGCTTGGTGAGTTTGCGAGATACCTCAGCCGGCTTGGTTGCGTTGTCAACGATACTGGCAGTTGACTTTGCAAAGGCTGCCGTCGCTATCGCGATGGCCACTTCCAACCATGCTGGTCAAGCAGGTTTGTATCGTGCCGGATCGTTTCGCCCATTCGTTTTTCTAAGCGGATGGGGACGCAAATCTCGTCGGATTCGAGTTGCTCGACCAAAGACTCATTATGGGTAACGACGATGATCTGGCTTTGCTCGGCAGCAATGGAGATGAGACGCGCGAGTGGCGGAATCAACTCCGGATGAAGACTATTTTCGGGTTCGTTCAGCACCATCAGTTCTGGTGGTCGCGGAGTCAATAACGCCGCCATCAACAGAATGAATCGCAGTGTGCCATCGGAGAGTTCCGCAGCTGTCAATTCACGCAGCATGCCGGGCTGTTTTAATGCCAGTTGCATGCCGAAATCGGACCTGTTGATGCGAATGCTCGATCCAGGAAACGCATCGTCAATTGCGTGGTCCAGCGCTGTGTAATCCCCCATTTCGTAAATCGTTTGTATGGCAGCTGCCAAATCACTGCCGTCATCGGACATCACCGGTGTTCGTGTCCCGATCGAGGCGCGACGAGATGGAGCGTCTGCGTCGGTACGAAATGTGTCATAGAATCGCCACGATCGCATGATCTCTCTTGTCGCGATCAACTCTGGCGCAGCGAACGGATCGGCGTACTCGGCAAGCATGCTTTCGAAAGGTTGCAGCGGTAAGGCGATGTCTTGCCATCCGCCTTTCACGCCCCGGCACCGCAGAGACGATTGGCGGCGATCAGCACAAAGCGTTTTCGCACTCATGCTTGATCCACGCCATAAACATTCTCGTTTGACCTCGGGATCACCATCGAATGCCGAAGCCGAAGGCTGCGGACGCCCCAAATCAAGACAGTAACTGAACGGATCCGCCGTAAAACCCATTTGCAAACTGACTGGCTTTTTACGGATCGTACCTTGAACAGGCATTTCTCCATTGATCATTTCGGTGGTGATGGTTTCTGGCCCCGCCCACCTCACTGAATCGAAACCGCCTTCTTGAGCGAGTGAATGAACGAGTCGTCCATCGGCTGCGTCCGAAAGCAATCGGAGAGCGCGATACAAATTTGATTTTCCCGAACCATTCGGGCCCGTGATCACGTTTAGCGTGCCGAGTCGCAATATGATTGACCGAATGGAACGGTATCCGGCGATGGCGAGACGCTCGATCATGATTGTGTTGCGTCCGGAATCGCGTTTGCCGGAACAAAATCATGCCACTCGTAGCCGTCAGCCAATTCGCAGCCTGCTGCAAATTCGAGATGAAGGATGCGTCGATGACGGGTTGTGCCTGCTTGCGAGGAACCGCTTGCGTGACAGATCAGCGGACGCATTGCCAAGAGGTCTCCGGCCGTGGCGTGGATCGTCACTGCGGCGTCGGCCCCTAATCCTTCGCTGCGACTCGAGAGGTGAGAACCGGGGATCACACGCAGGGGACCATTCTCGTCCGTGACGTCGTCCAAGTGCACTCGCAGCGTGAGCATCTGTTGCAAAACATCGTCGCAAGCGACTACATGGGGAACTCCGGATTTCAGTGTGGGACGTGAGAAATTTGAAGATGGACGCGAGTTGTCCTTGACTGCGATCGCGGTGTCTTTGTGCCACGGCAGTGCCCATGTTCGGTCTGGCGGCTTGTCAAAGAACAATACACGCACTAGGCCAAATTGATTGCCCAAAACGGATTGCAAGAGTTGCAATGACTTGCCTGTTCGCCAAAACGTTTTGACCTCAGGAACGACGTCAAGCAAATTGCGAGCGGCATAGACATGCCCGCGGCTCGATCGAGCACGCTGCACAACGGTATCCTCGGCAAAAGCCTGTTCGCAATCTGCCGTCAATCGCTCGACCGTTGCTTCGTCGACAGCATTTTTTATCAGGGCAAATCCGCTGTCGCGGATAGCGGTCAATTCAGCTGGGTTCATTCTGGCGTGCCGTCTTGCTCGTGTCCGTTTCGGTACGATTCGTCGAGTTTAAACACGAGAGCTGAAACACGAAGGGTCAATGATGTATCCAAGGCAATACACAAGTTCCCTCGCAGTTGGGCAGTATATCCCATTCGATGACAGCCGCGTGGCTAGTGAGTTGACACTCGAAAGTGTCGATCCTAGAATCGCTAGGGCGTATCGTCGTATACAAATCTTCCGCAATGCCGGTGTCTAACATTCCAATGGTGCGAAGATCTGACGTCGCGTTCTACTTGCTTTCGTTCTCCTCGTTGTTGTTTTGCGGTGGCTGCGATCGACTCGATTCCAGGCCAGTTCAAACGCCGCTGGAAGCGATGAACGAGGCGGCTCAGCAAGGGCATTGGGACGCTGCCTGGCAGCATTCCGATGCGGTTCTTCAGCAACACCAGCATGACCCGGACGTGCTCGCTCAACTCGCTTGGGTTGCTTTTGAAAGCGAGCACCCCAGCGAATCCGCCGATCTGTTGATGGCCGCTTGTCGAGCGGAATCATTTGAACGCGAAGAGCGGGTGCAGCAGGCCTTTGTCGCGACGATTCATGCCGGCAGACTCTTCGATGGACTGGCGTTTTTAACCGACGCAGTCGAGGCACAGCCCGAACAGTTCGGCACACGTCGACTGCTCTATGACTTGTTAATAGGAATGGAGAATCGTACGCTAGCGGAACCGCATGGCCGGCATTTGGTGCGGAAACGCAAGTTCGATAGCGAGCTACTGGCGTCCCTCTGTAATACCCGCCGCAATGCGTCCAATGACACT
>CAXBHV010000106.1:0-10888 GCA_963974855.1 uncultured Rhodopirellula sp.
GACCCTGGGTTTCGTTGGCCTTCAAAGTTCGCGGCTGATTGATGTTGAGGTCATTAATAATGATCAAGGCGTCGTTTGCTGAAACAACCTGATCTTGGTTTACATCACCTGCCATCTGGGGGTTGTGTCGCGGGCTTGATACGCGACGGGCAATTGCGACCAAATCATCGCTTGTACCACCGGCCACCTGGACGACGAGCGTCGGATTGTCCAGTGCGTAGATCAAATTTTCGGTGGCGAGTTGAACAATGTATTCACCATCAGGTAGATGGCTGAATTTCAACGCCCCCGATTCATTGGTGGTCAATTGATCATCGAATCCAAAGTGGAGATCCGAGATTGCGATCGAGGTCTCGGCGTGTCCAAACGCTCGAATTTCTGCAATGCCGCCGTGATCGTCTTGAATGCTTAATTGCATCGAGCCGCCGTACTGGATTGCGTCGCTCGTGACGCGTTTGATCAATATTCCATTGCGATCGTAGGCTTCGATGCGTCCGTAGGATGAGCCCGCTGAATTGGTTCCCCAGATCTGTAAGTCGACTTCACCGACATCTTGGTCGAATTTAGCCACAAACGCCTTGTTCTTGTTCCATTGCTCGCTCCACACAATGACTTGTGGGTCAAAAGACTGGAAAAACTGCTGGTTGCTAGCAATTGCCGAACCAAAGACGCCTAGCTGTCGCTGTAGCGAAGATCCTTGATTCGTAAGGACGACCCCGCTCTGGCTGTCGCTCGCGATTGTGCCCTCAGGAAGTGTGTTGGCATCGACTTCGCCAGAGAACAAGGGTGATCCGTCGGAATGACGTATCGTCGCCGACACGTTGCTCATAAACGATTCCGAACCCGATCGAATCGAGTTGTTGTCCTCGTCAAGAAACGCAAACCCGGTGATGCTGCCGGACGCGATCGCAGGCGATTGAATTGTGCCTTGGATGATGTTGCTGGTTACGGTGGAGTTCACATCGACCGCTCGCCACTCGATTGTGGAAAATCCATGGTCGATCACAACCGCCAGATCGATATCAAGCACTTGTTGATTGGGCTCCAACGCAACGATCCACGGCCCGTCATCGAGCCGGTACTGGAGTTGGCTGACACGATTCAGCGTGATATCGCTCTGAGGTCCCTCGGAATTCTGATTCCTTAGCGTGACTGCCGACGCATGCCCATCAAAGTGATAGGTAGAGGTTGCGGTATCAAAATAGCCGACTCCTTCTAGCTGCAGGGGAACGTCGGCGACATCGAAGATGCCATCATTATCGCTGTCCTGCCAACCCAAAAGGGCCAATGTCGAAGCGGGGCTGGTGTGGTTATCGTAGGCTACGGTGAGCGGATATCCGCCTCGCATGATACTGTCTTCTTGGACAAATCCACCGGTTGGATTGTTGGAGGCGTTCAGATTTTGAGCGTTGTAATAGCCACGGCGATCGGTCCATGAACCGCTTCCGGGATATTCGTCACGTGCCCAGAAAATGTGCCCCATTTCGTGAGAGATCGTGGATGCGGGACGGGTCGATGGGGTGACCATAAACAGGCCACCGGAGAACGCAAACGCTCCGGAGAAAAATCCGCCCGGTGCAAAGAAGCCATCGTGCTCGCCGGTAGTCGGATTGATATCATCCGATGAATCGACGACAAAAATTGTGAACGCCCAATCCGTGCTTAGCTTAACACGTTGATCATGGTTGAAAGCCAAAACGGAGTCTTGCAGTGCCGTTGATCCAGGGTAGGTGAGCGAGTCCATGAATTTACCGACCGCCAATTCGAAACCCTCGCTGTTGCGATCGATCAACTCGTAAGGAGTTTGAACGGGCGTCTTGGCGTACGTGTCATCGATCACAAATTCAAGCGAATGGACGCTGTTCAACCCGTCGAGCGTCTCAGCCCACCAGTTAACACCTTCGCTGATTTTTGCCAGCATTTCGTCGATTTCAGTTGGCGTCCAGTTTTGGGACTGGGTGTCGACACTGCCGTCGCTCTCAAAGAAAACGGGAGTTACCGCGACACGGCCGAGCAGGAACTCGCCGGTGTCCATTTCAGTTGCTCCGAGCGGAGCAGCTGCTAGCAGATTTCGCTTCTCAAGCTGCTGGAAACGAACGAATCGGCGGTTTTGCAACCGATTTCGTCGTCGTTTTGCAGAAGAGCGGAACATAGAGTGAGGCGATTACATCGGGAACGAGGAAAGGGGCACCAAAGGTATTATCGGCACTCCTTGCCAAAACGGCTCGCCACTTAGACGCGACAAACCTGGATTTGTCTCACCGATTTGTTGCAATCGTTGAAATCCAAATCCCCGCCCCTATCGGATTATTTTAACCTTGGATTCGATAATGTCGGATCCAAAGTCTCGTTTTGCTCGTGAATGCCTCTGCTTTGGTGCTAAACGGGTGCAAGTTTGTAGCGGTGCGGCGCAAGCCGCCAGGTCTCATTCGAACGTTTTACTCGCCGCAACCGGACGGCTCGCGCCGTGCTGCTACCAAAGTAGATGGCATTGGTCTCGTGCCGCCCCTAACCGCTTCAAGTTCCTTAGAGATTGGCGAAGATCCGATCGAGAACCGACGTTTCGTCTTCGTTTTCCTTGGCCGACGAAGTGTCTTCGGCCAGCGAATCGACGATCGAATCGAGGCTACCTACGGCGGCGTGATCAAATACGCTCGCTGAGGACGATTCTCCTTCGGCCGCGATCGTTGAAACCGGGTCACGGCTGACCAGGGAGGCTTCATTCGCTTCGGCAACCAGAAGGTCTCCGACCGCTGTCGCTCCGGAGGCATAAACCCCGTTGGCCGTTGGCACGTATTGCGTGCTCACTTGCTCGCCAGAACCGCTAAAGGTATTGCGGTTTAGGTTCAGCTCGTTGATCACGTTCAGTGCATCGGAAACCGTGACGACACCGTCGCTGTTGGTGTCAGGGAACGGCGGCAAGTCCGTTGGCGTTGCTTGATCCAAGCGGATTGTCGAAGCTCCTGCTCGATTGAGCGCGTTAATGATTTGCAATGCATCAAGTGGAGTGACCGCACCGTTGTTATTGACGTCGTTACGATTGATCGGGTTGCGGAACGGGTTATTCGAGACGAACAGTTTGATGTCTTCGACTTCGCCACTGGTGGCAACTCCGAGCGAGCCAAGATTATTGTTCTCGCTGAGCCGGAATCGAGCGTAGATCTCGCCTAGCTTGGCGTTGTTAGGAACTTCGACCGTAATCGTGTTTCCTGCACCGACGCCCACGAGAGGACGACCGCTGCCGGCCGAGCCAAAGCGTTTCACTTCGCTCTCTGCGAATTGGCCATCGCCATTCCAGTCAAACCAGGCGTCGAGATAAAATACTCCCGGAGCTTGAAGGGGTGTCGTGTCGCTCGGATCCGACGGCAGGTTGATATCGACCAAGAAGGTGGTCGAGAACCCAGGACGCACGGCTCCGTTGACGCGAACGCCATCGTCGTTGAGATCTCCGTTAGGAATTTGTGCATCGGCATCCGGCGTTACACCGCGACCGAGATACAAGTTCGGGATGACATTGTGTCGTGGTCCCCCATCGATTTCGAGCGATTTGTAAGGTGCAGGAGCGTCGCCATAATCGGCTCCACCACCGACAAAGACAACCAATTCGGTTGTGCCGGACGCAGTGTTGCTTTGCAGCAGATTGCCGACGTCATCGCGAATGATCGGTTGCGCGACCGCACCGCTACCTGTCACAGTGCCGACTCCGTCGATGATCAATCGATCACCGACGATGGCGATCGTCACATTGGGAAGCCCAATGCTTTGGATCGCGGCTTGGTACAGTTCCGCAACCTCTTGGATCGTCGCATCGATCGGGATGACAACGGGGATCGTTGCGTTTTGGCCAGCCGATGAAAGCAGTTGAAGAGCCGTGTTGCTTAAGTCGACCGCATAGTTTGCATCGCCACCAAGGGTAACGCGACCGTCACCAATGTTTTGCGGATTTAGTCCAAGTCCAGCACCGGCGATCGCTCGCACGAGCGCGTCCGCGATACCGCTAAGCGTTGGGTTCGCACCGATAAGTACAGGGATCGCACCTGGGGTGATCACGCCATTACCAGAATCTAATTCGAAGGTTCGAATCAGAGTTGCACCGCGTTGGATCACAAACGTTTGACCATCCGCGATGTTATCGCTGACATTTGCCAAGTTGTTCGGAACACGAATGCCGAATCCAGCCGCCGTACCGATCGCAGGTCCGGTGATGGTGTTGGTTACCCGAATGCTATCGGATAGAGTCGCTCCATTGGCCAATGGTGAGTCGGCCAAAATCACCACGCGATTGTTCAACACAGACGATGTGACGTTCAGTCCTGACGCTTGAATTTGAGCGTTGAGGGCTTCTGCCAATTGTTGCGTGGAATCGGTGATGACCACAGGCACGAGGACACTGTTCGGATCATTTTGAGTCGCATTGGAATCAAATTCGAACGTTAGCGAAGTCGTTCCGTCAAACACCGTTACGGTCTCGCCATCGGCGGCACCGAACAACGCTGATGTCATCGTGAACGTTGTATTCGTAACCGTGACGGTGAATACGTCGCTTAGCGGGGTCGCCGAAGCGAGCGTTGAACCGCCCAGTAGTTGGATCTGATTGTCCAATGCCGTTGCATCGAGGTTTAGAATCGAAGCGTTAATCGCATCTGCCAACGCCGCCGTCAACTGCGGGACACTCAGGGTCGTAGCGACAGTCACGGGGACCGAAGCATTCAATCCCACGCCGCCGTTCACATTGCCATCGGTGTCAAATTCGAAGGTGACTTCGTTTTGACCATCAAAGATTCGGATCGATTGTCCATCGATGTTATTACCGAACAAGTTCGGAGTCACCACGATGTTGATGCCAGTGTCGGCTTCGAGTGTGGTGAACGAACCGTCCAATCCAATCACGGTGGTTAGGGCGCGGTCAGAGTACTGTGATCCGGTTTGCACACGCAGCACGGCATCGGTCGAGTCGAGCAAGCGAATAACATAAACCGAATTCTCTTGCCAGATTCCCGCCAAAGGAGTCAAGCGAATGACGTTGTTCGATGGATCGTAACCAAATCGGTAATCAACGCCTTCGACAAGCGTTGTTCCATCTCGGGTGACCAGAAGGGCATCGCCCGTCACGCTGTCGTCGTCAATGCCCACTCCCGGAACAGGGTCTGCACCGGCAATACCATCGATCAATTGGATGTCGAACGTATTGAAAATGTCGCCTCGTGCAGTAACCACTTGGCCACCGCTGAGTCCAATGTCCGGAGCTCGTGGCGAGACCAGGATAGCACGCGGTCCGACTTCGTCGGCACGGTCTTCGGCACCACGGTCCTTAAAGACGCGTTCGCCGATACCCGAAGGGGTTTCCACATCGGGATCATCGACCCTGAGTTGGCCGTTGACATCGAATGTCGGGGCAACGATTGGACTTGGTGGCAATCCAATCGCTCCGCGTACGGTTTTCAGCGAAGGACGATCTTCTAACGAGTCGATCGAGCTATCGATGATCGGTGTGCCGGCTCGCGGCGTGAACACCAATTGAACCGGATCGATAAAGACTTCCTGGGAAGCAATCACCTGTTGTGCAAAGGCACCCCGAGCATCTGTTTGGCTGCTGCGAGCGTCCGTCGCGTTTCGATAATAGGTGGTTCCGCCGATTACCGTTTGCAAACTGGCATCGTCGATCGCGATTGCGGTTTGAGCGTTTGCGATCACGTTATTCAGCAGCGTCGGTGCGGCACCTTGTTGGACCACAATCCCTTGGCTGCCGGGAACATAGATGTCGGCTGCGACGGTTGACAATGCACCCACCGCGTCAATGTCGGCTCCGACAGCACCTGTCGTCGAAGTACCTTGGCCGAGATCGGTCAAACGCACGAATCCGAAACGGTCTTGTGCATTGAAACCAAACGCATCGAGGTCGATCGTAGCATCAATGCCTGCGACAACGCCGACATTGATAAAGTTGATTCCATCGCGGCTGACCGCGACCGAAACGCCTTCGATTGCACCCGTTTCAAAGATCACCAAATCGGGGCGAGCATCGCCGCTGCCGGTCAAGAAGTTATCGGTGAAACCAACGGTTAACACACCGCGACGACCAAGCGACGTGGTGAATTCGCCATCGACGGGTTCGAGTCCACGGCCGACAACGTCGGGAGCTCCGAGTGCTCTTTGCGGGTTGTTAAAGCCAGCGGAAACGTTGGCGCCGGCGGTGTAGCTGACCACGGTGTCGGCAAAGGAGATTTCGCCTTTGTCGAACAGCATGTCATTGAAGATGTCCGGGAACGCTTCGTCCGCACGGCTCACATTTCCGCCCACGATCGTGTTATTCAAAATTCGATCGAATGCGATCGGATTGCTTTGAGTTCCACCATTGGGGCCAAGGCCTGTGATACGGACTCCGGCATTCGCGTTGAACGCCAGGACATTGCTTTGGACGACAACCCCAGGCAGCAAGTCGTTGGTATTCAATTCGACCAGGTTGCGTGGGTACACGATCGCCGCAGGAAGTTGGTCGGCTTGGTTGACCCCTTGAACGCGTGACTCAGCACCGCGATTGAGTTCGATACCGGCGTCGGCATTAAACAGGAAGCGACTGTTTTCAATGATGATGACGCCTTGGTCATTTCGATCACGGTTGCTGTCACCGCGTAGACCAAAGACATTGATCGAAGCAAAAGCAGTGCCGTCATCCGTGATCGTTGCATCACCGTAAACGTTGATACGACTATCATTCGAGCTGCCATTTGCTCCGGTCGCGGTAATGTTCAGGATCTGACGAACCGCAGAAGCACTCAAAGCGTTGATGATCGCGGTCGAGACTTCGTTGGCCGTTGCCGATTCGCTGACCACGATTGGGATTTGCGAGTTGGGAGAGTTCAGCCCGTTGCTAACGCCCGATGCGTCTGTCAAATCGAACTCAAATCTCAGTTCCGCCCCAGCAGCACCCACGGTGAACGTAGCACCGTCGATCAATTCGTTTCCGGAAAATGCTCGTAATGCATAGCCGTCGGTCAAACGATCATTGGTGTCAAAGGTGCGGAACTGAGCCGCAGCTTCGCTGTCGACGTATTCGCTTGCATCACGAATTTCCAATTGGTATGCACCCGTGACCGTCGGTTGGGTCGGACGAGGCGTTGAGGTAAAGAATCGCGTTCCGTCCTCAACAAAGGTTTCGGTCGCTGTCACCACACGCGAATCGGTCACGAGTTCACCGCGTTCAGCGAACCCGATAATGATGTCGTCAATGAAGACACCTTCGTGATTGTTGTCGGCGGTTCCTGCGAGGAAGCCTGCCGCATATTGATCGCCGTAACGAAGTTGTTCGTTAATGAACGGTCCAAAGTTGTCAATCGTCAGACCGCCAGTGCGTACCATGGCTCCTGATGTGGGGACGAACGATGTGTCGCCATCGCTGAATCGACTGGCAAGAGCTTGCGAGATCGCTTCGGCAACTTGCGGAGCAGTGTCAAATCGGCTGACCTGAATTGGCCGTCCGGTTAATGCTTGCTGTCCGCTGATTGGCAGCAAGGTTGGCGACGACGACGTGATCGTGGCTGTACCATCGACTTCGATCAGATTTCCATCGGTTCGTGCGGAAATCGGTGATAGGAAGGTGACCGATACGGTGTACGAATCGATCTGGCCGGTCTGGGCTGTTCCTGCGATGCGAGGGTCGTAGGTTGAGTTACCGATTCCGCTGATCCCGATGAAAATGGGGCCAGTTTCAGTGGCGGTTACTTGGACCGTATCCCGTTCGAGGTTGACAAACCCAGGCAATTCATTGCCCTTCGCATCGAAGAAGCGAATTGCGGCATTCAGAGCAGGATTCGTGACGAGGTCGACGTCAACGAATATTGTGGTTCCGGCAGCAACATTAGCACGGACAAGGTCCACGTCGTTCAGATTTGACGGGGTCCCCAAGGCATCAACAGAGCCAATCCGGCCGATTCCCTTGATCGTGGAATTGCCGCCCGAATAAGGCAGTTGCGTTGCTTGGTACAACAAGTCGTTGCGTTCGCCTGTGACGCCAGGAGTATCGCTTGGATCCGAGAAGTTGAAGTTTTCCACAACATTGTATTGTGGAATTGGCAGCCCGGCGGCCAACGACAACGCTGCGGCAATCTCTAGCTGAGACAACTGGTTCAGCGTCGTGGTGGACAACGGATTAATCAGATCGACGCTGACTTCGTTGGTAGCGACAGGACGTGTTCCGTCGTTCAAAATGAAGGTTTGGCCGGCGTACTCGATCACTTCTCGGTAATCAGGGTCCAAGTAGCGAGTCGCGAGTACGGCACCCGATGGGACCAATCGTTTGAGATCGACCGTGTCCGCGATCAGCGTCGCAATCGTGCTGGCACTGAGGTCTTCGAGTGTCGTTCCGACTGGTTGAGCAGACAGCAAGTCGATGCGAATTTGATTCGCAGCCACTGGGCGAATGCCATCGTCCAGCACGTACTGTTGTCCATCAACGGTCACGACTGCGACGGCGTTTGGATCAGGTCCATACAATGCCGCGAGTTGGCGGCCGGATGGGGCGCTGACCGCAGGTGCCAAGTCGATCGCAAACGATTCGCCGTTGACGACAAGTTGCGAGTTTTCGACAAGAGCATTTCCTGCAACCGCACGGATCGATGGGGTGCCCGTCGTTGTTTTTCCAGCGGTCGAGAACTCGATTCGCATGCTCAGATTGGATTGACCCGCAAACGGTTGCAACGGCACGCGTGCTTGACGCCAATTTCCGGTGTTGTCGAAGAGTTGTTGAACTTCGACGTCGATGTCATCGTCGTACAACGAACCCGTTAAGAGGCTGTTCGTCGATGGATCATCGAATTCATCGTCGTTTTCGCCAGTGTTACGGAAGTTGCTGTTGCTGGCGACGAGATGTTCGACGCCATTTTGGTCAACGATGTAAACGCGTAGCGAATCACGTGCACCATTGATGGTCGCAACGTCGTCGGCGTCGAGGAAATAGCTGAAGTAAAGCGTCGGCAAATCGGTTGCCGCGTATCCAGCCAGACTGAACGTGTTACTTTGAACTTCGCCTTTCGCTCCACCAGGCATGTTGTAGGTGTTAACAATGCTGGTGCCGTCCAATCGCGTGCCGTTGGGCACTTCTTGCGAATGAGCGTATTTACTTTGGAATAGACCAATGTCTTCAAAGTTAAACGCCAGACTGTTTCCACCGATGGTGCTTTGGCGAGTGTCACTGAAATTACTACTGACACCATGGCCAGGGTCGGTATTACGACGCTCCGTGACATGCCACAGGTTGTA
The DNA here is from genome assembly GCA_963974855.1 of uncultured Rhodopirellula sp. Taxonomy (GTDB): domain Bacteria; phylum Planctomycetota; class Planctomycetia; order Pirellulales; family Pirellulaceae; genus Novipirellula. The sequence continues at coordinate 9,259 of CAXBHV010000106.1, forward strand.
ATCCAGGATGCTGAAGTCCAATCCAAGTGCACCGCCGATTCCCGTCGAAATCATCGATCGGCCACCCGCAAAGACGGGTTGCAATTCACCTCGCGTATTGAACGCGTAGATGTCGCCTCCGCCAGTTACACCGAACAAAATCTGACGCAGTTCGCCATCTTCGACACTAGTTGGCCCTGCACGCAGGCCGGTGAAGTTGATGCCAACTAAGTCAGTTGATGAGAGCACATATTGTCCAACCGTTCGGTTGCCAATCGACGAGGCGAGTTGCCCGGCTGGAACAACAAAAAGTCCCCCAGTGTCGGTGATCGCGTACAGGTTGTTGTTGACTAACTCGACACCGGTCACGGTTCCGCCCGTTGGCAAGCCACCCGCCGTCAAGTTGCCCGTTGGCAAACTTGCAGCACTACCCACTGGATCGCCGATGAATCCGCCGACGATACGAACCGAATGAGCATCGGTGGCTCCGGCGTCGATGAATGCATTGACGTTTGGCAAATCGCCTGCCGCGTTGGCTTGGTCGACGGCGTTAACAATGCGTTGTGCCACAACCCCGGCGGTGTCGGTCGGGAACAATGGAATGCGGAAGTTGCCACTTTCAACGCCTGGCGTTCCGCTCAAAACCAAACTTGTCGAAGTTGCGATCGGGTTCGTTTGGATCGAAACGGTTTCGGCATTTGGAATCGAAAGTTGGCTTCCTGCGGCTGACACCGAAATACCTGCGCCACGAATCGCTGCGGCCAATCGTTCGATCAACGCCTCGGGGCCGAGGTTGGTTGAGATGACAACGGGGATGTTCGTGCCAGTGACGTTTGCGGGATCGCTGACGAACTCGAATACCTTGGCCGTTTGACCTGGCAATTTGACCAAGACGGTATCGCCAAACGGAATGGTCCGCGGATTACCGAACGTGCCGTCGGGATTGAGTACCGGCGAATTGTTGATGCTAAGGGTGAAGCCTTGGTCGAATTCGAAGGTGACCGTTTCGACTTGATTTGTCAGCGTGAATCGGTCGCCATCAAATAGGCTCTGAGTCGCAATGCCTGCGGAGTTCACTTCGGTTGCCGCAGTGAAGCCAAGTTGTAGCGGTCGAGCACCGACGGGAGCCGTCGTGTTGATTTGGCCAATCTCGCGACGACTTGTGCCGGCACCCGGAATGTTGACATCCAGATTGAAGTTACCGCCGTTGATCAGACCGGTGTTTTCGTTGAATCCGTACAGGATGTTCGTGGTGTATGCGAGGCCGTTCTGTGGGAACGGGCGATTGCCTACCAAGAAACCTGTTTCGGCATTCAGGAATTCACGGATCGTGATCGCTTCGACTTCTAATCCGTCATTACTGGCGACATTCAATACGGTCGGAGCAACTGGCGGTGGACTGCTCAGGTGATGCGTCGTGATACCTCCGCCGACCGAAATCGGTGTGCCCAAGGCTCCGGTGGCCGTGTCGATGCTGTAGTAAGCCCAAGAGGTATCGGAGGGTTGACGATTGCTGAAGCCTGTGTAGGCAAATAGTTCACCGTTGCTGCCGAAGGCGACGTCGCGAACTTCGTCGCCGAATCCACCGAGGAAACCACTGCCTTGGAACGCCGATGTGTATGTTGCGCCGGTGTATGGGTTAACCAAGAAC
>CAXBHV010000107.1:0-10776 GCA_963974855.1 uncultured Rhodopirellula sp.
CCCCATGCTGCAGGACTCGTCGCCTCGTCCGCTATGACAGTAAACTGCTAGCCGTTCCTAACGCTGTTGAAACAGATCGCTGGTGACAATCGCCGCGATCAAATCGGCCATCGGATACTCATCCGCCTGAACTTGACCAATGATTCCATCGACCGCGGCACGATCACTCGACTCGATGCGTCGGCCGAGTGCGTGGCTAAGCAATCGATTGGTCACCGTGCGAACGATAAACTCTTTTCGCTCGAGCAACCGCTGCCGCAATTCTGCAGGCCCCGAAAACGTGTCGCCGCCTGGCAAGACGCCCGACGTGTCGATCTTTTGTTTGCCGCGAGTGTCGTAGTGCTGGCGCACTCGCCCGATCGGATCAAAGCCTTCCAATGCGAATCCCAGCGGATCGATTTTGCGATGGCACAAGTTGCACGCCGCCGACTCGCTGTGCCGGACCAACTGGTCACGGATCGATTTGGCACCGCGGACATCGGGATCCAATGTAGGTACGTCATCCGGTGGCGGTGGCGTCGGCGTGCCAACCACATTCTCTAACAACCACACGCCGCGAACCACGGGCGAGGTTTCGATCCCGTTAGCCGACACCGTCAAAACGCTGGCTTGACCTAACAGCCCGCCACGGCGAGGGTCGCGGAAGACCACACGGTGAAAATCGGCCGCAGTATCAACGGGCACTTGGTCCTCGATGCTATACAACTTGGCCAAGTCACGATTGACGAACGAGTAGTCCGCACTCAAGAACGACAGTGCCGACGCATTGCGGTCGATCAAATCTCGTAGGAATAATTGTGTTTCCTGTTTCATTTCCGGTTCCAAACCGGCCGCGTAATATTCGCGTGACGCTTTGGGATCCGGCGGCATGCTGCCTAGGGCTCGCAGATTCAACCAGTTGTCGATGAAATCAGCAACAAACGCATCCGAAGCCTTGCTGCCGAGCAGACGCATGGTTTCCGCGTGAAGTGTTTGCCGGTCATCCAGTTGGCCCTTGTCCGCCAAGCTTCGTAAACGATCATCGGGCATCGACGAAGTCAGGAAGTACGACAAACGCTCCGCCAAACCATGTTGCGATAACGCGGTAGCCTCCGCCGATTGCGGCGGACTGAGGTATAGAAACGCTGGCGAGCACATGGCAGCCTTCAGAGTGTCTTTGTAGGCCTGAAACGGAGTATGCCCACCGGCGACGCGACTCTCGTAAATCCCCACCAGCCCAGCGACCTCGTCCGTCGTGGGCGGTCGCCGATACGCTCGCGATGCAAATTGCCGAATTAGCTCGGATGCCTGTTTGGGATCAAAGCTCGTGCCTCCAAGCAGTCTTTGTTGGCTGTGTGTTGGCCAATCGACATTCACAGGACCGCGAATTCGAACTTCATCGATCCTGATTTGAGGCAATTGGCCATGTTTGATGACCGCGTTTCTGAAATCGACGATTCCTCGGCCGCCGCGAACATTCGCGGGCAGTGTTTTGACGTGATTTCGGAACACTCGCGAATAAGATCCGCGAACGTCATGTTGTCCGTTCTCGAAAGTAAAACGGGGAGCAAAGCCACGGTCCAGCGGAATATTGAACGTGTACCACTTCAATTCATTGTCGGCGATGACCGTCTCGGCCAACTTGGGCTGAATCGGCTGGGTATGGACCATGTCGCCAATTGACGTGTCACCAGGCCGAATGCCCATGCGAAACGGTTCATCCAAATCGATGAAGATCGTTCTGTTGTTGTAAGGGGTGTCACGATGCAGTGCTTGCGCGAGCACCTTGATTTCGTAAACACCGTCGACCGGAACGCCATCGGCGAATTGGTGCAAGTGTCCATATGCGCCTTCGGGCTTGTCGTTCAGCGGATGATCGTAGAGCACCAAGTGTTTATAGTTGAACGCTAATTTATGGGCGCGGTTGAGTTCGGGTTGCTGGACAAAATTGTCTTTATAAACCCACTCTTTCGTGTGTGGGCGTTGGTTCACCGCGAGAGCCTTTTCAACACAGCGATCCGCTGCGTCGAGGTATTTTTCCAGCAGGTGCCCCGACGTCACCAAGGTGTCGCCGATGTTGTCGAAATGTTGTGACAAATTGTCCGTGGGAAACTCGGTCGTCGGATCAAACATCGTCATGTCGATCGCCAGCAGGTCGCCGACGGTGTTGCGATACTCGCGACGCGACAATCGTCGCAGCACGCTTTGCCCGCCCGTGCTTGAGGATTTTTCGCGCATCGATTCGAGCACGTTGGTCAAACGTTCGATCGCCGCCACGCGTTCGGAATCGCTCGGCTGGTCCGCATCCTCGGGCGGCATGCTGCCAAGCGTCAATTGATCAACGATTTCCTGGATCTTGATTTGTGTATCGAGATGCGTGTTGGCAAAGTCGAGCGTTTCAAACTCGCGTTGGCCCTCCGGATCGTCGACTGTGTGGCATTCGATGCAATAGTTTTCCAGGAAACCGAATGCGGGATCAGCTGCCATGGCGTTCGCAGGCCACCCGCAGTACGACATCGCAAACAACAATGCTGACGAAATTAGCATTGAGGCAACTTTAAGCATCGTCGAAGTAATTACTGACGTAGCGGAACTCGTCAAGAGTTTCGACCAGCCTGGAAAACGAAAGTCTTGACGACTTCCGCTACGGGAAAACCCTTCACTTATTGATCCGACAATGCTAAGTGGCGCAGTCGGTAGTGGACGAGGCAACCAGTCCCGTGCCGCAGGACTCGTTGCCTCGTCCACTACGCCAGTAAGTTTTTTGCTGATGCTTCGACTCGAAATTAAACAGTGCCTCCGCATCATGCTAAACCTCGCAACGTTCCAGTGCTGGTGGCAAAGCGGTCGGTCTCGACGCCAAACTTTTGCAGCATCGAAACGAACAGATTGGTCAGCGGGGGGCGATGTGATGAGTCCTTGTCGAACGCCAACAACCGGCCATGCTCGAAACCGCCTCCTGCCAGGATCACCGGCAGATTCACGTTGTTGTGCGAGTTGGCGTTCCCCATTCCGCTGCCAAACAGAACCGAGGTTTGTTCAAGCAGGTTATGCTCGCCTTCTTTCGTCGCCGACAACTTTTCGACAAAGCGAACAAACTGTTCAATTTGATACGTTTCTAATGTGATCAACGCCTCAATCCGGTCGGCCAGGTGTCCGTGATGCGACAACGCGTGATAGTCGCCGTCCACACCAAGATCGCGTGGGTTAAAATCACCGCCGATTTCCAACGTCGCAATTCGCGTCGAATCGGTTTGCAGCGCCAACGCGATCAAGTCATACAGTAGCGGAAGGTCTTCGACCATGTTGCGGTTCTTCGGCCGATCAAACGGAGCCTCGGGTTTCGGGACGTCGATCCAATTGCGTCGCAGTCTGATCCGCTTCTCGACTTCACGGACCGACGTCAGATACTCGTCCAGCTTGTCGCGGTCTTGTTGATTCAGTGTCCGCCCGAAGCGATTGGCATCGTTGCGAACGAGATCCAAGATCGATCCTTGCAGTTTGAAGCGATCCGCTGCCGCGACTTTGTCTTTTTCGCTGTTACCCACAAACAGGGTTTGAAACAACTGCTCGGGACCCGTGATCGGCGGAACTCGGGTGCCGGTGCGAGTCCACGACAATTGGCACCCGCCATGGATGCCACTTTCGCTGCCCACAGTCAACGAGGGAAACCGTGTTTGGCCGGCGATCGTTTCGGCAGCATATTGATCGATCGTGACGTTGGCGTCCGGCATCGTCTTGGCATCAATTTGACGGACGCCCGACAAGAACGAATGGATCGAAAAGTGGCCACCAGCGGTATCGTGGTCCAAGCCGGCAATCATCGTCATCCGATCCGAAATGGCCTGCAGCGGTGCCGTGGACCGACCGAGTGAAAAGTCACGCTCGATGGTCAGCCCTTCGCGGGATTTGGCGTTGGCGGCGGCGGGCCAGTATGCTTCAGGGTGGAAACCGAGCATATTGCCGATGCAAACCATCCGTTGTTTGCGACCTGAAGCTTGCCCGGACACCTCATTACCGCTGACCCGCGGTGACGCGAAAAACGGCAGGCAAACGGATACGCCCGCTGCACGCAGAAGTTGGCGGCGATGAAGGTTGCTCATCAGAGATTCACTTGGGCTGGATTCAGAAGGAAGGGACGGCAGCACGGCGGGGCGAGCGATTAGTCAATTTATATGCTTTTTGAACCGCAGTAAAATCAATTTGGATCGCGACGAAGCCCATATCTTTCGAGATTTCTTGTCAGATAAGCGGCAGGTCGGCTTCCGGAGACGAATAGGAAATTATGGAAGACGCTAACACGCACGATCCCTCCACCCTCGAAAAACTGCCTGAAGGCGAGTTTATGCGGCTGTTTATCAAGCATGAACCGGCGTTGCGTGCGTTTGCTCGTTCAATTTTGCCCGATTGGCACCTCGTCGATGATACCCTGCAAGAGGCCAGCGTGACGATGTGGGAAAAATTGGGGCAACTGCATAACGAGGCTGGGTTCCTTCCCTGGGCCAAGGTGATCGTGCGGTTCAAGTGTCTTTCGGCAGTGGACAAATTGCGTCGGGATCGCCACGTGCTCAGCCAACAGGTTCTCGAATTGATTGCCGACGAGGCCGAGGCGATGGATGCGGAAGAATTTGTTGCAATCCGGACCGCCTTGACACAATGCTTGACTCAATTCACGCCACCCCATCGCGAATTGTTGCTGGCTCCCTACGCGGGGGACGGGCGAGTGAAACAGATCGCCGAACAAGGCAGCAAGTCGGTCAACGCACTTTACAAATTACTAGGAAGGCTGCGTCAAAAGTTGGCGTCATGTATCCGTGGACAACTTGAGCCGGAGATGTCCTGATTATGGATCCCAAAGCATTAATTCATCGTTACCTGATCGGCGAGGTCAGCGAAACCGAGGCCGCCGAATTGGATCGCTTGTTAGAAGCGGATCCCGATTTGCGCCGCGAGTTTGTGATTGCTGCCGCGATGGATACCGGGCTTCGCGACGTCGCGTTTGAACACGCTATCGATGACGCGGTTGATCCGGCACGTGGATCGGCAGTGACACCCACCGCGATCACGAGAAAGCTGCCTGCGGGAAAGAATGTCTTGCCCCTGATCCTATTGGCCATCGCTGCATCGATACTTGCGATCGTCTTCGTTGCCCCCGCTTTGCTTGCTCCGCAGTCCGCCGAATCCGCTGCCGTCGCCACGCTGCTGTCAACCGAAAACGCGGCCTGGGAAAGTTCGCTGCCGACCACACCCGGATCCGATTTGACACCCGGATTGATGAAGTTGGTCGCTGGGATCGCGACGGTCCAGTTTCGTTCAGGTGCCGAAGTGATGATCGAGGCGCCGGCGAATTTGGTTTTGATCTCGCCGATGCGAGGCCGACTGCTCGACGGTGCGGCGGTGGTAAGCGTGCCAAAGCCTGCGATTGGCTTCGTCCTGGAAACGCCCGATGGATACGTCGTCGATCATGGAACCGAGTTCGCCGTCAAAGTCGCAGGCGAAGGAAAACCATCGGACTTTGAAGTCATCAATGGCGAGATTTCGGTGCACCTTGCATCGACCGGCGAAAAAGTGCGGCTGACGGATCGGCAGTCCGCTTCGATCTCGGAGCAAAAACTGACAAGCTTCGACGGCCAGCTTGTCGAGCGAACCATCCAAGAGTCGCCTCGCGTGCTGCGTGTTGGAACCGAAGGTCGCGCCACATCGGTGATTCGCAACAACAAACGAAAAAAACGGCACCATCCTGATTTGCTGATGGTAAAGCGAGGAGCCGCTGGTCCCTGGGATCAACGCTCGATGTTTTCGTTTGACGTCAGCAAGATTGATTTTGATGCCGTGAAATCCGCACGCTTGCGACTGAATCTTGTGCCCAGCGGGATCGGGTTCGCCAGTCGACTGCCAAAGATCAACCGATTTGCCGTGTATGGGTTGACCAACGAAGCGAAAAGCGATTGGGTAATCGAAAGTCTTTGGGAAGATGCCCCGGGCCCCGAGGACGGCGTGCTGCTGGGCACGTTCGAGATTCCGCGAAGCGTGCAACGCGGCAGCTTTGGCATCGAAAATGAATTGCTTTTGGAATTCCTAAAAGCTCACTCCGACGGTTCGGTAACCCTGATCATTGATCGCGAGACTGGCCAGATTGAGGGCGAGGGGCCCGGCTTGGTTCACGCGTTCGCGAGTGATTCGCACCCCGAAGCCTCGGGACCGATCCTTGAGTTTTTACCTCAGAAGAAGAAATAATTCGTATGTTGTCAATTCATTTTGATCGGTTCGATTGCTCACGCTCTCTTGGCGGTACGGCGCAAGCCGTCCAGTTGGCGGCTAAGGAACAACGCATAACACGGGAGATCTTGCGTCCTACCGCTGAGCGAAATCACTCGGCGGCTCCGCTCGCCGCGATGCCCGCCAAACATGCCGCCGTGTTTAAGAAATATTGTTACGAGTGTCACGACGCGGGAGCCGAAGAAGGGGGCGTCAATCTCGAAGACATCTCGTTCGATATCGCTCGGAATATCGAAACCGCCGAACGTTGGCAAAAAATCCTCAACGCAATCAACTCGGGCGAAATGCCGCCTGAGGATAGCGAGCCGATTTCGGACGAAGACAAGACGGCCTTCCTCGAAGATTTGTCCACGCGGATGGTGGCCGCTCGCAAGATGCTTAGCGATACCGGCGGCGAGATCACCATGCGGCGACTGAATCGTCGCGAGTACCAAAACACCGTCGAAGCACTGCTCGGGGTGCGTCCGGATGTTTCGATTCTTCCTGACGATCAAGCGACCGCCGGGTTTGACACCATCGGGGCGTCGCTGTTCTTCTCCAGCGATCAACTCGAAAACTATCTCGCCACAGCCAAAGAAACACTGAAGCTGGCTTTGGCAACACCACACCCTGCAAAAACGCGAACGGTTCGCATCGAGCCCGAAGAGGAATACACGCCCCATTACGAAAAGGCACTTGCGGCGCTGCAGGACAACATCAATCGCGCAATCGCCTGGAAAGCACAATCGGAAAAACCGGCCTCTGAATTTGGGTTCCTTGATGAATATGGGGCAAAGAAAAGTCTCGAGAACAGCAAGGGGTGGTCACCACAGTTAGTGAAATATCTCGAACGTCCGGAAACGAAAACCGGAGCGACGTTGATCATCACGATCAAAGATGGGGGCTACACCAAAATAAAATTTCCTGCACTGGGGCCTGACAATGCGGGGAACTATACGATCCGCCTTCGCGCCGCGGCCTACCCTGATGCCGATGTGCGTTATCACTACATCGAGTTTACGTCCGGATTCGGTAGCGGACGTAAACATCTGGGGTGGCGAAAGGTAACCGGGACGCTCGACGACCCTGAAATCATCACGTTTCCGATCGAGCATCATCCTGGCGAGAAATTACAGATTTGGGTGCATCAACGTAGCCATCAAGATCGCGGTGACAAGAATCTTTGGACCATCGATCAAAAACAGAACGGGATTGGTACGCCACCGGGTGTTTGGATCGATTGGGCGGAATTGGTGGGGCCCGAGCCGGATCCGAATGCCTCGCCATCGATCGCCGCCCGAAATCGAATATTGCCGGTAAAACCGAGCGACTGGAGCGACGATCGCTACGCCAAACAGGTACTCCGTGATTTCGCCGTGCGTGCGTTTCGCGGCGAAACGCCAAGCGACGACTATTTGGATCGGCTGGTGCAACAATACAACGCCAACGTGGCCAAGGGGATGAAACAAAGCGAAGCATTGATCGGCCCGCTTGCGATCATTCTGTCTTCGCCCAGTTTCCTCTATATGGTTGAGTCGACTGGCAATGAGGGGTCACCCGATTTGACCGCAGCGGAACTTGCGGTTCGTCTGTCGTATTTCTTGTGGAGCGAGCCGCCCGATGAGGAACTGATGTCGGTGTCCCGCAGCGGCCAACTCTCGCAGCCCCGTGTCCTGTTTGCTCAGACTGAACGACTACTGACTGATTCGCGTGCAGATCGTTTTGTCCGCGGCTTTGTGCATCAATGGTTACAGATGGAACGATTGGACATGTTCCAATTTGACGGTGTCCAGTTTCCCACGTTCGACAACGCCGTGCGTGCCAACGCGAGAGAAGAGATCTTTGCCACCGTACACCATATGCTCGAGGAAAAGTTACCGCTCGGAACGCTGTTGAAATCCGATTTTGTCGTCGTCAACGATGTGATGGCCGATTACTACGGCTTGTCTGAAGTTGGTGGCCACGAATTCCGCAATGTCAAACTGCCTGCGGATTCGCTCCGCGGCGGGTTGCTCGGTACAGCGGCCTTGGCTGCGATGGGATCCGATGGGCTGCGTTCATCGCCCGTCGAACGAGGTGCCTGGGTGCTTCGTCATCTGCTAAACGATCCGCCACCACCCGCACCACCGAACGTGCCGCAACTCAGTCGGCTTGCCGGTGAAGTGTTGTCGGCTCGCGAGTTGACCAAGGCACATCAAGAAGAACCTCAGTGTGCCCAGTGTCACCAGAAGATCGATCCGATCGGTTTCGCTCTGGAAAATTTCGATGCTTCCGGGATGTGGCGTGACGTGGAAACCGTGATCGTCGGAGAGCGCAGGAACAAACGGGCCGTCGAGTTCGAGATCGACGGCAGCGGACGTTTACCCAGCGGTGAGCAGTTCGCGAATTATCTGGAACTACGCGAAGCGGTCGCCAAACACGAGGACGACTTCGCAATGGGATTAACCGAAGCGTTGATCGAATACGGACTCGGACGCCCCTACGGGTTCACCGACCAGGACCTTGCAGACCAAATCATTGCTCATGCAAAAGACAAAGACTACGAGTTAAGTACTTTTGTCCACGCGTTGGTCCAATCGAAACAATTCAAAACCAAGTGATGCCGTGAGGCGATGTGACGGAGAGACTGAGGGACAGAGGAGATTTGGCGATGGACGAACGAAAGAAAACGATTCGCAAACATACGGACCTCGATGTCTACAAACTCAGTTTTGCGACAGCAATGCGTCTTTTTGAACTAAGTAGAAAATTCCCCTTGGAAGAGCGGTATTCGCTGACGGACCAGTGTCGACGCTCTTCACGATCTGTCTCCGCCAACATTGCGGAAGCTTGGCGGAAGCGTCGGTACCCGGCGGCGTTTGTTTCAAAATTGTCTGACTCCGAAGCGGAAGCGGCGGAAACGCAGACATGGTTGCAATTCGCGGTGGAGTGCAAATACCTCGACGCTGACGTCGCACGTGAACTTTATTGTGAATACGACAAGATCATCGGAATGTTAGTGAACATGATCAGGAAGCCAGACAGTTGGCGTCTTAGACCAGATGAAAAACGAAGAACCAAAACCATCGAATCACACGAATCGCCAAACACGGAAAACGAACAATGAAATCGCGAACCAACAATAAGAAGAACTCCGAAACTCTCTCTCTCACTCCCCAGCCCTCTGTCACTCCGTCTCGGCTTTCGCGTCGTGGTGTGCTACGTAGTGCGAGTGCACTGATCACACTGCCGTTTCTTGAATCGTTCGGCTTCCGCCGTTATGCCGCGGCGGCAACGCCCTCAGCAACCTCGCCCCCGAAGCGGATGATATTTCTTGGGATGGGCTTCGGCGTGACCGCCGATCGATGGTATCCCGATGTGAAAACGGTCGGTGAGAAATACGAGCTGCCTACGGTTCTGAAGCCGCTCGCCAAACATCAAAAAGACATCACGATCATCCAGAACTTGATGCATCAATATTCGGCGGACGGGCACTCTGGCAGCACGTTTTGGTTGACCGGTGCAAACCGTTACGCTGTACCTGGGCAAAGTTTTCACAATACGATCTCGGTGGATCAAGTCGCCGCGGAAGTGCTTGGCGAAAAGACTCGCTTTACCTCGATTCAACTCGCCGCTAAAGGTGCTGCGAACGATGGCCATGGTCCCGGTTCCTCGCTGGCCTGGAACCGCTCAGGAAAGCCCGTCGCTGGACTCGATACGCCCGTCGCCGCGTTCCATCGCCTGTTCTCTAACGACACAACACCGCTGGCCGAGCGGCAACAGCGGCTCAATGAGCAACGCAGCGTGCTGGACACTGTGCTAGCGGATGCCAAGTCGGTCGGCAGGAAAATCAACCGAACCGACTCACAGAAGCTGGACGAGTACCTGCAGTCGGTTCGCGAGATCGAAGTGCGGCTGGCCAAAGAGGAAGCTTGGCTGGGCGTCGAAAAGAAATCGCCGAAAGACAAGGTGACCGAACCCAACGAATCGCTCGAAGGCGTCGAGGAAATCCGCATGATGTACGACATCATGGTGGCTGCGATGCAGGTCGATGCCACACGAGTGTTCACCTATCGGATGCCTGTCGACTCGATGATTGCGAGTCTCGGAGCGACGATGAGTGCGCACAGCATGAGCCATTATTCCGAAGGTGAACGACGTACCGTTTCAGAATCGCGAGACAAAGCCCACGCCAAGTTACTTGCCGAGTTTATTGATAAACTCAAAGCGTCGAAGGAATCGGATGGTTCAAGTCTATTTGACCATGTCGCGTTAACGATGGGGACCAATCTCAGTTCGGTGCACACGCTGAAAAATTGCCCAACGTTGGTTGCTGGCGGTGGTGCAGGTTTCAAACAAGGCCGTCACCTCGTCATGAGCGATCCCAAGACGCCGCTCTGCAACCTTTGGCTCAGTACGCTGCGGGGCACCGGCATCAACGCCGCATCATTCGGCGATTCCACCGGCCTAATCGAAGAGTTATTCACCGCCTAAAATGTGGAATTGGCTTCCAGCCTGTCATCAGCCCTCCCAAATCCAATTTCGGTGGTGAGCCGTGGG
>CAXBHV010000108.1:0-10707 GCA_963974855.1 uncultured Rhodopirellula sp.
AAAATCTCGCTGAAGGCTCGATTTTCGACCCTCCCAGCGTTGCTGGGCGGGTGAAGTTATTTGTTACGACTTGATTGCTTTTTCGCAACGTTGGGGCGAGATTTTGATTGCGGTGCCGAGCGGCTGGGCAAACAGGCTGACTCGCAGTTCTTCGATCATCCAGCGGACTTCGGTTGCCGATTGATCTCGTGGATTTCGCTCGCTCTCTGGCAGCGTCGCCATCCATCGCCCGCGAAGATTCTCGACCGTCTCGGTTCCCTCGCGATCACGCGGCGCCGAGCCGCTGGTTAACTTGTCCAATCGGTACGCGATCGCGGCGAAGTAGCGTGGGTAATGTTTCAGCCATGCCCACGGCGTGACGGATAAAAATTGGTCGTGAATCAACCAATCCATCTGCTGCCGAACATCCCGCATCGCTTGGTCGAAACGGTTTCCCGACGTGGATTCAATTTGCCGCCGTGCGGAAAAGTAGGCGTCGGCCATCGCGGATAGCCACACCGCGACCTCTTGAGTCGCTTCGGCGATCCGGCGGGCTCGCTCGCCCCGGCGTTGATCGAATACTTCTTTACTGCGCAAGACTGGTTCGTTTTCCACAAACGCGATACGGGCTAACAAGTCGATCAATTGTGATTCGATCGAGGCGGCAGAGACCACTCCGCTCAGCTTCACCTTGGCTTGCTCGAGCGACGGAAGCCATCGCACCTGAGTCCGCAGTTCCTTCTTCTCTGCCAACGCAAACAATCGTGTCAAACCTTGACGACTGATTGCCTCGGCGGTTTGCAAGTCCGAGACCAATCGTGTAGCAACGCCGTCACCCTTGTCCAAAAACGCTGGATATTGTGCGACCTTCACCCCGCCTCGCGTCCGTACGACCTCTTTGGGTAGCGAGTCGATATCGAACGTGACCATCGACTCGCGAGCCCATGACTCATCCGAAGCATCGGTATCGGCTGCCTCGGGCAGGTCTTTTGCCGAGCCCAATTTTTCCTTCAGCGGTTGAACTTCGCGTCCACTGGCGATCGTTTTGCCTTCATCATCGACCACGGTGACGAGGAACTGCAGATAGTCGTCGAGTTTTTCGGACTGAAAATCATCGGGCGTCACTGGCATTTCAGCATGTCGCGAAAATGCGGCACACACCGATGGCATGAACGGCACTTGGCCGTAATCGGGAGCCAGCTCTTGGGCAACTTTCGCAGCGATATCCGCCGCAGGTACAAGGTTTCGCCGGATTCGCTTGGGCAGCGATTTGATCATCGCGACGAGCTTGACTTGCAATAAACCGGGCACCAACCACCCCAAACGCTCGTCGCTGACTTGCGGCAGAGCGGCTTGATGGATTTTCAATTGGATCCCGTCCGCTTCGGCGCCGGGTTCAAAGCGATACTCAAGCGGCAACCGCGAACTGCCAATCTGCAGTTCGTCGGGAAAGGCTTCCTTGGTGATCGCTTCGCTGGCGGCTTCGATTAAATCGTCAGGCTGCATGTACGGCGTCGCGTTTTCATCAAGCTTGGGCGGCGCTTGCAGCCAAGCCGACAAGTCCGCGGCGTCGCGAAGCTGTTTGGTCCATGCGGGGGCTTCGAGCGCGCGATCGAATTTCTCTAACCGGCCACGGTCGCATACATCCTCGGGCAGGTGCGATTGATAGAAACGTTCCACTGAGTAGGGATCGACCACCAGATCACGACGACGAGTCTTGGCGGCCAGCGACGCGATCGATTCTTGCAGGGCTTGATTGAACCGCACGAAGCGAGCGGACGTCTTCATTTCCTGCTCGACCAAGCCGTGTTCGATCAATAAATCGCGAGCGGTCGAAGCATCGATCGGAGGCAACGGAACACGCCGACGGACCACCACGGGCAGCCCGAACAACGATTGACGCTCGTAACAAAACGCGCCGCTCGACTTGGCACTCCAGTGCGGCTCGCTATACGAACGCTTGATGATATGTGCGCCGATGGTTTCGATCCACTCGGGCTCGCTCCGGCTTGGTCAGGCCCTGGGCGTCGATTTCGACGAGTTCGGCGGCGACAATCCACTTCGGCTTGCTTGCTGGCACACCACTTCCGGGCCACAGATAGAGACTCAATCCACCAGCACCGGTGTATTCGCTCTTTTCTTTGACCATCGCGACACTCGACAACAATCCCGTCAAAAGGGCTTGATGCAATGCATCGTCTAAGTTGGGGTCAAGCAATCGTTCGGGATCATCAGCAAAACGAATCGCACCGATTTTCTTGCGGGCTCCTTTGCGTTCGCCCAGTGACGTCGCGACCATTTCTTTGAGCTGGCGATAGACGTCGGACCACTCACGCATGCGATTAGGCGACAGAAATTGCTGTCGCAGGACCCGCATCAGCTTACTGCGAGAATGTTTTTCACGAGCCTCTTCGTAGTGCCGCCACAATTTCAAGTACGACAGGAAATCGCTGTTGGGATCTTTGAACATCGCGTGGGCTTCATCGGCCGCTTGCTGTTTATCTTGCGGACGATCTCGGGGATCTTGGATTTCGAGCGCAGCGGCGATCGGCAAAATTTCCGCTAGCACGCCAAACTCATCCGCAGCCAGGATCATGCGTCCCACACGCGGATCGACGGGCAAGCGGCCAAGCTTTTGACCGATTTCAGTCAATTCATGCTTGTCATCGATCGCGCGCAATTCCATCAGTGTGCGAATGCCTTCGCGGATCGATTCGGGACGTGGCGGATCGAGAAGCGGGAACTCTTCCAAGCGACCCAAACGCAGCGTCTTGGTTTGCAGAATGACCGAAGCCAGATTCGTACGCCGAATTTCGGGCGTTGTGAACGCGTCACGCGATTCGTAATCATCGAGGGAATACAAGCGAACACAGATGCCAGGTGCAATACGACCACATCGACCGGCACGTTGGTTCGCACTCGCTCGGCTGACCGACTCGATTGGCAATCGTTGCAGTTTGCTGCGCGGACTGTAGCGGCTGATCCGCGCGGTGCCAGTATCGATTACCGAGTGAATCCCGGGAACCGTCAGCGAGCTTTCAGCGACATTGGTGGCAAAAATGATCCGTCGTTTGCCCGCGTCGGGATGAAAAATTCGCTGTTGTTCCTTTTGCGGCAGCCTCGCATACAGCGGCAGCAAGTCCACACGGTTGGGGATCCCTAACCGCTTGTAATGTCCAGCGACCCGGTGAGTCACTTCGCGGATATCGCGTTCGGTGGGCAAGAAGACCAGCGTGTCACCGCCACCACCGCCTCGCGATAACGACTCGATTCCCGCGATCACGTGGCGAGCTAAATCGTAGCCGCGATCTTCATCGTCGACGACGTCCTCCCAAGGCAGATAACGGAGCTCGACCGGATAACCCCGGCCTTCAACGTTGACGACCGGAGCAGGACCGGATTCGTCCGCAAAGTGTTCGGCAAACCGCTCGGCGTCGATGGTTGCCGAGGTGATGATGATTTTCAGATCGGGCCGTTTCGATTGCAACCGCCGCAGATAACCTAACAGAAAATCGATGTTCAGCGATCGCTCGTGAGCCTCGTCAATGATGATCGCATCGTAAGCATCGAGGAAGCGATCGGATTGCGTTTCTGCCAACAGGATCCCGTCGGTCATCAGTTTGATCAACGTCTCGGGACCGGTTTGGTCGCCAAAGCGAACGTGATAGCCGACCGTTTTACCGAGCGTCGTATCGAGTTCCTCGGCCAAGCGGGTGGCGATACTGCGGGCCGCCAAACGACGCGGTTGGGTGTGCCCGATCATTGCCTCGCGACCGAGGCCGGCTTCAAGACAGATTTTAGGCAGTTGGGTACTCTTGCCGCTGCCCGTTTCACCGCAGACGACGATGACTTGGTGATCGCGGATCAATTGGATCAACTGGTCACGATGTGACGTGATCGGCAACTCGTCGGAGTACTCGATCCGCGGCGTCGCGGCCCGGCGTGCGTCGCACTGCCCGACCGATTCGGCCAGCCGTTTTGCATACGCTTCGGGGCTGAGTCGTTTTTTATCCCGGCGCAAGCGAAAACGATCGATCCGCATCGCTGCATCGATGGACGTCGTCGTCGGGAGTGCCGATTTCGGGGCGTGTGTCGCTGCTTCTGGCGTACGCGAATCGTCAGCGGACGAGGGGGGCGTCGGTTCGGTCGTCAGTTTCGGGCTGCTTGGTTTGGCATTCATCAACACCATCTTACTGACAATGCGAAATGTGTCGATCCGAACAGGATTGCGTCATTCATTGATTTGGTGTCACACCAGGTGACATGAATTGCACGACAACCACCGCCAACCATGCCGGCAAAAAGATGGCTGCGGCGTCACTGAAACGTCCAATCCCGGGACTCGTTAGGATCACAAATCCCAGCTTCGCCATCAGATAGGTCAGTGTGATGATTGTCAGCGACCGCATCGCGAGCCCACTGTCCAGCACGCCGCAAGGTTTCCCGACCGCGGCTGTATAGACCAGCCAAATGACGAGGCAACAGATCCCGGTCAAGAAAATGGGGTGCATGACCATATCAGCGGCGATCGCCCACATGCCTCGACGGCCATTCTTTGCGACCCAGACGGCGTAGCGACGAGGGAATTGGCGAATGATTTCTTTGTTCATCACCTTGATGGCGTTATGCTGAGCCACAGGATCGTCACCTGCGACCGCTTGTGCCGCGGGCACCACAACAAAATAAGTCATCTCATCCCAGCGGCCATCGATTGTCATCGTCGCACCCGCTTCGCCCGCCGCGAAGGTGTGCCCCGTCGCCGCGAGCTTTTGCTTTTCGTTCACGACCGATTTTCCAAGCTTCCCCGCATCCCCCTGAAGCGTTTCAAGTTCTTCGTCGGTCACCAACTGAACCAACACGCCGCCCAGATTTTGATGGCCAAATGGCAGGATTCCAAAGTCGTCGACGGCAACGAGCCGTAGCCCCATCCAGGCTAATACTAGGACAAACGTCGCGATCGAAACGAGCAGACTGTTGCCCAGCGATGTCCTCCAGGATTGCTTGTGTACTGATCCTAAAAGCACTCCGGCGACTCCGAGCCATGGAATTAGAAACAAGTACGCGGGACGCAGCATGATCGCGATCACTGAAAAAATGACAGTCGCAGCGGCCCATCGCCACGAATCCGCAGCGTCGCTAAATCGCAACAACGCTGTCGCGGCCAACACGCCCACGGATGCTGCGATCGCGTCGCTCGAAATGGTGCTGATGTTGTCCATCGCCGTGCATCCCACTGCGATCGCGACTCCGGCTATCAAGCAAAGTCGATGGGCCATCCCTTGTCGTCGCAGTTCGATGGCGAACCACGATGCTGCGGTCGCGTGCACGATCACCTGAGCCAAAGGGATAAAAGCCAATCCGATGGTGCCTCGAATCGCCATCAACCACAGCGGATATCCCGGCGTGCGAATCGAACGGCCGATCGCATCCAGCGATGAAAGCGAGTACTCCAGATAGCTTGTGGAGTCCGAAACGAAATGGGGTTCAAGGCGTCCGCTCAGCCAAGCAACGAAAACGCCTCCGACGACAAAGGAAATCCAGTAGGCGAAAGCGGGCTTCATCGTTGGTTCGGTTGTTGATCAAAACTGGAAATAGACAAACGGCTGAAAACCGACAGGAGCATAGATTAACAGAGCCCATAGCATCACGGTGGTGGCGATCGGCGAATACCAAGCGTCCGGCGGCAGCCGCATCGCGTGTCGCCAGCGTGTCATCCACACCACGTGCTCGATCATCAGGCATCCGAGCACGCCGATCACGAGAGGTGGGTACCAGTGGATACCAAGCGATGGGATCGCCATTCGCTGCAGCATGCTTACTGCGGCGTTCAAATCGGTCGAGCGGAACAGCACCCAGCCGACTAGCACCACGATCATCACGATAGCCCAATGGACAAACGTCGGCAGTCGCCGTGACGTCACGCCACGCAAGGCTCGTTCGATGCAAAGTGCACCACCGTGCAGCATGCCCCACAACACAAACGTCCAAGCCGCACCGTGCCACAGCCCGCCGAGTGTCATCGTAATCATCAAATTGCGGTACGTCGCGACAGTGGAATTTCGGCTGCCGCCCAGCGGGATGTACAGATAGTCGCGAAGCCAGCGGGACAGCGTCATGTGCCAACGATGCCAAAATTCGGACATCGAAGTGGCTAGGTAAGGATGCCGGAAATTTTTTGGAAATCGATAGCCGAGCATTTTTGCCGACCCGATTGCCATATCGGTGTATCCGGAAAAGTCCAAGTAGATCTGGCCGGCATAGGCGATCACGGCCAGCCATAGCGTGCTGCTGCTGTAGTAGTCCGGGTTCTCAAAAACGACATCGACCATCTCGCCCAACCGGTCAGCCATCAAGACCTTCTTGACCGCTCCACGCAAGAGTTGCTGAAAGCCATAGTAAAACCGTCGCTTGGACCAGGCAGGAGTCGTCGAGAGTTGCGGCAGCAATTCGCGAGCACGGACGATCGGCCCAGCGACCAACTGAGGAAAGAATGCAACGTAAAGTGCAAAGTCGAGCAGGCTGTTCGTCGGTCGCAGGACTCGCCGATAAACATCAATCGTGTAGCTAAGCGTTTGGAACGTGTAAAACGAGATGCCGACTGGCAGGATGATGTTCAGCGTGCTGGCACTTCCGCCCATCGCTTCGACAATCGGGGCCGCTGAAGCGATGAAGAAATTGAAGTACTTGAAGAACGCCAAGACCCCAAGGTTCACCGAGATGCTAACGATCAGCAATCGGCGACGTGTCGCTGTGTCGTTACTGCGATCGATCGCACGTGAAACGACAAAGTCGACCACCGTGGATAATAATAACAGCAAGCAAAATCGAATGTCCCAGTAGGCATAGAAGTAGTAGCTGGCGCCCAACAGGATCGTATTGCGAACAAGACGATTGCCGGTCATCCAAACCGCAGCAAGCACCACGAGAAAGAAGATCAGAAACTCGGCTTGAGTAAATAGCATTTCGATTTCTCCGCAGTTTATTGAACGGGGAAATCAAAAAGTTCGATCTCGGAGACGATCTCCGATGCAATGATTGTGTAGCCTGTCTCGTTCAGATGGCCTTGCATGATGATGCCGTTGTGGAATCCGTGTGGCCATCGATTGCTTTCCGCTGAGTCAATGAAGGTTTCGGTCACGTCACGTAGGCGAATGTCGGCGGACTGGGCGGCCTGTTTGATTTCGGCCAGTGCATTGCCGGTCGGTTGGTCGTCATCTACCACGATCGACGTCAACGATTCTCGGTGAATTCGCGGCGAATATAGTAGCAGGATGGGGCGGTCGCTCGCCGCTCGAATTGTCTGCATCACCGTGTGCCAATCGGTTTTGTGCGTTGCCGGCATCGCTGCGGGTTGCGACTCATTTTTGATCGGCCCCACGGAAAACCGCAGCGTCCGTGGCGTATCATCGGGGGTTCGCAAAAGGCGGCGAACGGCTTGGATCACAAACGCAGGCACGTTCGATGCGATCTGGTTTTGGCCGGCCAACTGTTTTGGATCAACTTCGGGTGAGTTGTCGATTGCTGCATCGGCGGCTTCAAGGTCGACCATTTCTGCGACCAGCATCACGTGCATGTCGATCGCAAGTGCTTCTTCGACTCGCGGGATTTGGGCCAACCAATCGGCGGCATCGTCGCCGCTGCGGGCCAATGGCAATGCGATGATCGTTTGCTTGGATTGATTGCCGATGCGTTCGATTTGCCGATGCAGTTTTTGCTCATCGGCAACGCCAACGCCCTCGGCTTGCGAGTCGCCCCAGATCGCAATACGAACTTCGCCTGCGGGTTTTGTTTCGGGGAGACTCATACGCCCCGGCATGCCATGAGGTCCGATCGCGGTGGTTGCGTAACCTTCGCTACGCCAACGATAGAAATGATTGCTTTGAAGAACCACGACGCCGCGCAGTGGGTCGAGCCGAGATGGCACATAGCTGCGAACAAACAGCGGAGAAGTTAACGCGATAAGAAACGTGCCAAATAGTGCACCGAGCAACCATTTGGCAACGATTCTTTTTGCGTTGGGGGCGTTCATGCGTCCGAGTCGGATTACTCTTCGGTCACTCGCACGGTGGTCATTTCGTCGCCTTGCTTGATCGAATCGACGACGTCTTGGCCTTCGATGACTTTGCCGAACACGCTGTGCTTGCCGTTGAGGTGAGGTGTGGCAAGGTGCGTGATGAAGAATTGCGAGCCGTTGGTGTTGGGGCCTGCGTTGGCCATCGAAAGAACGCCAGGACCGTCGTGCTTCAATTCAGGATGAAACTCGTCTTCGAATTTGTAGCCTGGGCCGCCCGTTCCTGTGCCTTCGGGGCAACCGCCTTGGATCATGAAATCAGGAATCACGCGATGGAAGCTTAGCCCATCGTAGAATTTCTTTTCGCAAAGCTTTTCAAAGTTTTCGACGGTTTTCGGTGTCTTGTCGTCGAAAAGTTCAATGCGGATTTTGCCTTTGGTTGTGTCAAACGTTGCAACTTTCATCAATCAATCTTGGTTTAAAAGGGGGAGGAGTTAGATTCGTCAATTTCCATGACGAGAATATTGTGTGGTTATTTGAGCTGGATTTCGGGTTCCGCGGAATCCAGTGCTGGTGAGTCGGCATCCATTTCGAATCCTGTGTCAATTTGATCTTCGAACGAACCCAGATCCGAGACGACTTCGTATCGAGTGCCATCGGGCATCACGAGTTCAGCCGACCGGATCGATAACCCGTTTCCTTGGTTGTTTGGGTCTTGTTTGATCTCGAGCACGCCAGAGCCTTTGCTGCCAACGAGGTCAAATGCCAAGGTGCCAGGCTCGTTTTGGCCCGCTTCGGTAGTGGCGGCTAGGTTCAAATTGGCCGATTGGATTTCGCCAATGTGTTCCTGGATGACGGGATTAGCCGCCACTTCTTGTTTGACCATGTCGGCCATCATGCCCTGACCCATGCTGTACATGAAGTACAAACCGCCGCAGCACACGAGTCCACCGACGATGCTCACGCCTGCGATAATTCCGATTACCCATTTCCAGGTATTGCTTTTTGCCGGTGGGGGCTGCTGGCCTGCAAATCGGCTGTTTGGGTTGGTTTCAAACGGGTCACTAGGGGGCATCGACATTAGATTCACTCAATAAAGCGAGGGGGGATTTCTGCGCAAACGGAATCGTTTCAGAGCGGGGGAAACCGATACGAGAATCCGCGTCCATGACGGTTTGGCTTCGCTGCCATTAGAACGGGAAACCCGTTTGCGGCATAGTCGAGGCGATGGTCAAGGGCGAGACGCCGGGTATCCAGCATGGCGGTCTGCTGGAAATGCGGGAAGCCGCACATTGGGGGCTTCGACTCTAGCCCGCTGCTGCATCCCGGACGATTTTTGGGGTTGGTCGTCAACAAAGGGGCTCTGCTATGGGGTGTTCGTCACCATTGACCTCTACTGCTCCGCTCCTAAAGCACTAGGACTTCCGCTTCGCAAAATTTCAGATATCCTAATTGGGTCCGGGCCAACACCTCGCTTGTCATTAATACGAGTTGAGTAGAGTTGGGACACAATTCCTTTGTCGCGTGCATGATGCTTCGTGGATCGGAATTTTGGGTGTGGTAGGTAGAACCGCTTGGACTTTGTTGAGCCCCAGGACTAATGTTCGCTCCGAGGCTCGAAACTCACTCGTACTGATGATTCGTTAAAGGGAATCGATTACATGACCAAATGCAAGTTAGAGTACATCTGGCTCGATGGCTACCAACCTACCCAGAGCCTGCGCAGCAAAACGAAAATTGTTAAAGACTTCAGCGGCAAAGTCGAAGATGCCGAGCAATGGTCGTTTGACGGTTCGTCCACTGAACAAGCGCCTGGTGGTAGCAGCGATTGCTTGTTGAAACCCGTTTTTGTGTGTCCTGATCCAGCACGTTTGGGCACTGGTTTTTTGGTCATGTGCGAAGTGCTTGATCATGAAGGCAACCCGCACCGCACCAACGGTCGTGCCACCATCAACGATAACGATGACGATTTCTGGTTCGGTTTCGAACAAGAGTACACGATCTGGAACCCGGACACGAAGAAGCCTGTTGGTTTCCCTGTCGAAGGTTTCCCTGGTCCTCAAGGCCCGTACTACTGTAGCGTTGGTCACGGCAAAGCTGTCGGACGTGAAATCGTCGAAGAGCACCTCGAATTGTGCTTGGCTGCCGGTTTGAACGTCGAAGGCATCAACGCCGAAGTGATGATGGGCCAATGGGAATTCCAAATCTTCGCAAAGGGCGCGGCATTGGCTGGCGACCAGATTTGGATGGCTCGTTACTTGCTCGAGCGTACTGCCGAGAAATATGATATGAGCATCAACTGGCATTGCAAGCCAGTTCAGGGCGATTGGAACGGCAGCGGTATGCACGCCAACTTCAGTAACACGCTTCTGCGTACTTGCGGCAGCAAGGAAGTTTACGATGCGGTTTGCCAAGCGTTCGAGCCACGTATCAAGAGTCACATCGACGTTTACGGTGCGGACAACGATCAACGCTTGACCGGTCTTCACGAAACGCAATCGATCGACAAGTTCAGCTACGGTGTTTCCGACCGTGGTGCATCGATTCGTATTCCAATCGTGACCGTCCAAAACGGCTGGAAGGGCTATCTCGAAGATCGTCGTCCAGCATCCAACGCTGACCCATACATGGTTGCCAGTGCAATCATCACGACGGTCAAGAGCGCCAAGTTGCCCGTCGGCGCGTAACTCGCTCAAGCTAGTTAAAAAAGAAAGCCC
>CAXBHV010000109.1:0-10669 GCA_963974855.1 uncultured Rhodopirellula sp.
GATGTCCTTGACGCGGTGTTGATCAGGCGAATTATTTAGATCGTCGTACTGGACCGCGAAGGTGGATCGCTCGCCGGAAACGAGTCCTCTCCAACTTTGTGTACCAAGTCAAATTTGGGTTCAGTGGCGGTCGAATCGGATTTCTTGTCAAACGCATCTGTGTCATGTGCTTCATGCTGCCAAGAGATGGCGAGGGCGGGTGCCTCGCCTACACGTTGCAACAATTCGGAATATCGTTGCGGCGATTGCTGCTGTTGCGCGAACTGCTCGGCACGCTAGCGACTGTTCGCCGTTACAGGGACTGCTTGGAGGTCACGAATTTTCGCACAACGGACGAAACGCCTACAAAAGTTTCGTCGCTCGTTTTCAACCCATTCGTCGCTCACGGGACAGTTCTTTCCGTTTGGCATTTTAATGCGTAACAACGTCACGCAACGTGCAAACCTCGTTCCATCCTAGCGTCATTGTTTTGCTGACCATCGACCATTTAGCGGCACAGCACACTCCGGCAACGCCGGTTGACAACTTGGTGTCAACCTAGGCTTCCGCATTCGTAAATGCCGTGAGCACTTGAGCAGCAGAGGACGAGATTCATCAAGAATTTTCCGTTCATGCTAGTTGGTCTAGTTCAGCTTATTCCGCAGTTGGGGAGCGATGCAAGTTCGCTGCGTCGTTCTGTCGGGTCTCAATGCACACACTTAGGCATACTGTTTGCAAGATTCTCCTTGCGTTTTTCATTGTCCGTCGAGCCGATGCTTTATGCAGCGGGAATCATTGCGACCGGCGTAAGCTCATGAAACATGACACCGATTAAGAAATCACTTATCCATTGGAAAAGGGAGGTACATCATGTCCAATTTGAAGCTCAACGACAGCGTCGGTCATTGGGTGGCCGAACATCCGCATACCGCAGATATCTTCGAAACGCTCAAGATTGACTACTGCTGTGGCGGCAACCAGTCGCTCGAGGAAGCGTGCTGGAAAAGCGGCTTGGAAACATTGCGAGTCCATTCGCAACTCCAACGTGTAATCGCTGGCATCGACGACGATTCGGTTGACGATTGGCTACACGCGTCCTTGAGCGATCTATGTAACCATATCGAGCAAACGCACCATGCTTATCTTAAAGCCGAGTTATCACGTTTGACCGACCTAATTGCGATGGTCAAAAATACTCGTGGTGATGCCTGCCCGGAGATCGTGGAAGTTCAGCAGCACTTCATTGCACTCCGCAACGAAATGTTGCCACATACGGCGAGAGAAGATGGTGTCCTATTCCCAGCCATTCGGCATCTCGAGCAGTTCGGAGCTTTGCCCGATGATCGCATCCATAGCATCGAAAAGCCGATTCGAGCGATGTTGTTCGAGCATTTGGACGTTGGCGATGGATTGCGAAATATCCGCAAAGCCGCGAACGACTTTGCTGTTCCACCGAATGCGTGCGACAGCTATCGCGACATGCTCGCGTCGCTGCGGCGACTTGAAACCGACACACATCATCACATTCACAAAGAGAACCATATTTTGTTTCCACGCGCTATTGAATTGGAATCGTCCTTGCAGACCCACAACGAGGCACAGTAGCACGGCATGTCCGCAATTTTAGCGATCTGGATTTTCATGATCATGCTGGGGCTCACCTCGATCGGTGCGCTGGTATGGGCCATACAAATGGGGCAATTTCGATCGATCGAAGCCGGGGCGGAGTCGATTTTTGACGCCGACGAACCGGTCGGATCGGTCACCGATAGGTTTCCGGCGTCCTCGCGCAGCAATAACACATCGGACAACAACAAGGTAGGAAATCAGTGACCGTTTCTGCTCCCGTCGTGCCACCAACCGAGCGGTGGAGCATCGATCAATCGTGTCGGCAAGTGATCTTGCTGTGGTACGGCAGTTCCGTGTTCTGGCTATTGTTTGGATCGCTATTGGCACTCGTTACTTCGATCAAAATGCACACGCCAGGATTCCTCGCTGATACTGCTTGGCTGACCTTTGGCCGGGTGCGTCCCGCCCACTTGAATACCATGATTTATGGTTGGGCTTCGATGAGTGGCATTGGCACAATGCTGTGGCTATTCGCACGATTATGCAAGACGCGATTGGTCTGGCGTGAAGGTCTCTACCTGACTGCCATTTACTGGAACCTGCTCGTCGCAGCGGGCACGATCGCTATTTTGGCGGGTTACAGTACCGGCGTTGAATGGATGGAGTTCCCTGCTTGGGCGGCCGGGCCGATCGCATTTGCATTCTTTGTGATCCATATCGCGGCATGGAAAATGTTGGCCAATCGCCGCAAGGGACACCTTTATATCTCGCTTTGGTATTTGTTCGGCTGCACGATGTGGTTCCCGTTTCTGTATCTCGGCGCAACGATTCTGATTCAAACGCCTGCTTCGACAGGCATTGCCAAGATGGCGACGAATTGGTGGTTCGCACACAACGTCTTGGGATTGTGGTTGACACCAATTGGATTGGCATCGGTTTACTACTTCATTCCGAAAGTCATTGGGCGACCGATTCACAGTTACCATTTTTCGCTGCTCGGATTCTGGACACTGGCGATATTTTATAACTGGGCGGGAACCCATCACTTGATCGGCGGCCCGCTACCAGCGTGGGTGGTGACCGTTGGGATCGTCGGCAGCTTAATGATGTTCATCCCCGTGACAACGGTGGCAATCAACCATCACATGACGATGGTAGGACATTTCCATGTCCTGAAAACCAGTCCCACACTGCGGTTCATTGTGTTTGGTGCGATGAGCTACACGGCGGTCAGTGTCCAAGGATCATTGCAAAGCATTCGGGCGTGGAATGAGGTGACACACTTCACACACTACACAATCGCCCACGCACACTTGGGGGTCTATGCGTTCTTCACGATGGTTGCGTTTGGTTCGATGTATTACGTGATGCCTCGATTGGTGGAGTGTGAGTGGCCGAGTGCGAACTTAATTAAAGTGCACTTTTGGGGCACGGCGATCGGCATGAGTATGTACTGGATTGGCCTGACTTGGGCGGGAGTCGAACAAGGCTTGGCAATGAACAATCCCGATGTGCCGTTTTTGGAGATTGTTGAGTACACGATCCCTTACCTGTGGTCGCGCAGCGTGGCGGGGACGTTAATGACGATTGGACACATTGCCTTTGCGATTTCTGTTTGGCAGATGCTTCGCCGCCATGGTGCGACATCCACTGAGCCGACGCTTTTCACTTCGCCGACCCGGCTGTTTCGATTTCGCAAGCCTCCGGAGGTAGTGACGTGAACCATTTCCCAACGATCATTGCAGTGGCGCTTGCCACGGTGACGGCGTCCTTGTTTGGATTGGTGTTGATTCCAGACTGGCAAATGGACGACATCGTGGCCGTGGAAGCGACCGCGTCCGATGGCAGCAGCGTGGTCTATCCGCGACCGCTGGATGTTTGGCGAGAACAACCGGGGCGAGAGTTGTATGTCGGAAATGGCTGCATCTATTGTCACAGCCAACAAGTTCGCCCGGAAGGTTTTGGTGCCGATATTGAGCGTGGTTGGGGGATGCGGCGCAGTGTTCCACGCGACTACATATTGCAAACGCCACCGTTGACCGGAAGCATGCGAACCGGGCCGGATTTGGCCAACATCAGCGCACGGCAAGCGAGTATTCAGTGGCATCTGCTGCATCTGTATGACCCGACGATAACATCACCGGGCTCGATCATGCCGCCTTTCAAATTCCTGTTCACAACCCAAGTCGGAGAAACCACGCCGGCACTGGATGCGGTCCGGTTGCCGGGAACTGAAGGATCGCAAACGCAATGGCTGATCCCGTCCGAAGAAGCATTGCAGTTGGTCGCCTATCTGCTGAGCCTGAATCAAGAGTTGCCGTTGGAGGATGTGCAGTGAACGATCCAAACGAACTGGAGATGCACGAACAACGTCGTGGAACCGAACCGGATGTTGAGGAGATACATGAAGTCGTCTACCGAGAGAAGACGGAACCGCATGAAGGCGTCCAACCGGTGCCTACGGAAATGATCGTTGCCGCCTTCGCGTTGTTGCTCTTTGGCGGTTGGTATCTGGGGAACTATAGCGCTGACTTTGCCGTCGATCGCTACGAAGGCCCGGCGGCGTTCGTCGGGGGAGCAATTGAAACGTCCAAAACGCCAACGGTGATTGACCCCATGTTGATGGGAAAGCGAGTTTTCAACTACTGCGCCGCCTGCCATCAAGCCAACGGTCAAGGCGTTGTCGGCCAGTTTCCGCCTTTAGATGGAAATCCGGTCGTCAATGGTCGCGAAGACAATTTGGCGAGGATCGTGTTGCATGGATTGACCGGTCCTGTCGAAGTTGCCGGGCAGCAGTACAACGGACAGATGCCGAAGTGGTCGCAGTTGGATGATCGCTCACTGGCGGCCGTTTTGACTTACATCCGCGCAAGCTGGAGCAACGATGCTCCGCCCGTCAGCGAACAACTTGTCACCGCCGTACGTGAAGCAACCAGTGGACGGGGTGCTGCCTGGACAGCAGCCGAATTGGAAACGGCGGGAACGGTTGAAGCGAAAGTGGCAGATGACGCAACAGAGGATGCGACAGAGTGAACAGTTACCTTCCGGTTCAAACAACACAATCATGAAAACTGCCATCCTCCCGGTTCTGCAATCCACAGCCGACCCGATACCGGCCAGAGAATCGCTTGCTTGCTGTGGTTCCCATGCGACGCGGTCAACGGAAAGTCCGTGGGTATGGGCGAGGTTGTTGCTGGCGATCTACCTGACCGGCGTCGGGATGACGGCGGCCTTGGTAGTGAACACGACCGCCGATATTAGTTCTGATGCACGTTGGTGGCTGCAAGCATTCTTGATGGGAATCACCATCGTGGTGTGGGGACTGCTCGGCGTGAACTTTATCCTCGGCGCATACCATGCTGCACGAAAGCGGCAAGCGGCGATGGAGATGTTGATTCTGTTGGCCATGCTCGGCGCGCTGGCGTACTCCATCGCATCGGTGGTTCGAGGCAGTGGTGCGGTCTACTTTGAGGTCATCTGCGTCCTTTTGATCATCTACGCACTCGGGCAGCGTCTCAAAACACGTGTTCGCGAATCGGTGCGTTCCAAAATTGACTCCAACGATGCTTTTGCATTGACCGCGAATGTGTTGACTGACAGCGATGGAATTCAGTCCGCGCCAGTTTCCAGCATTCGGCAGGGGCAGCGTGTCGTGGTCTATCCGGGCCAGATGATTCCGGTCGATGGGACCATCGTTTCAGGGACGGCGCTGGTTCGTGAAGCCACGTTAACTGGCGAATCATTTGCCGTGGCCCGTGGGCGAGGAGACAATGTATCAGCGGCGACGATCTGCATCGACGCGGAACTGACGCTCCGTGCCACTCGCGATGGCAACGATCGCTTGATCGACCAAATGCATCGCGCGGTCGAGTCCGCTCGGCGATCACCGTCTGCGGTCGAATCGTTAGCCCAGCGAGTCGCTGGTTGTTTTTTGCCACTCGTGGTCAGCGTAGCGCTTGCGACGCTGTTCGCCTGGGGCTGGGCGGGCCGTTGGGATGCTGGGTTGTTGAACGCTTCGGCCGTTCTGCTGGTCGCTTGCCCGTGCGCACTGGGCCTGGCCACGCCCATCGCGGTGTGGACGGCACTTTCCCAATCGGCCAAACTCGGATTGGTGTGTAAGCATGGTGACGCCGTCCTGGCGCTCGCAGCAGTCGATTGTGTATGTTTCGACAAAACGGGGACACTAACTGCGAGTGAATCCTACATTCCCCGAATTGAAATGATAAAGGGCATCGCATGGCCGATCGCGGATGTCAAAGCGATCATTGCATCCATAGAACGAACGAGCAATCATCCATTTGCCAAGGCACTTCAGGGCTTGGCAGAGTCCGATCCGCGATTTGATGTACGGGACGTTCGCTTGCTCGCGGGTCGAGGAATCGCTGCAAACGTCTTAGATCGCGATGTCCGTCAAACGATCAATGTTGAGATTGTTAGTTCGAGGTCCCCGAATCAAGCTACAAAGGTCGTTCGACTGGACGTGCTGTTCGACTCACAATTGATTGCTCAGGTGGAGCTAAGCGAATCTATTCCCGGTGAACTAGTCGAAATGTTCACAAAGCTGCGCCAACAGAAAATCAAAACCGTTGTATTGTCGGGTGATGCACAGACCCGCGTCGACGCGATATCGGCCGACGTCAAACGTGGACTGATGACGTCTGCACAAAAGAGCGACTATGTCAAGGAACTGAAGCGGAATCACAAAGTGCTGTTTGTCGGCGATGGATTTAACGATGCCGAGGCGATGGCGACCGCAGACGTTAGCATCGCTGCTGCGTGGGGAACCGATTTCGCCGCTGAAACCGCCGACATCATTTGGACGCGGCGCGATTTTGTGTCCCTCGTCGATGCACTGACCATGAGCCGACGGATTCGAGCCACCATTGGCAGCAATCTCGTATTCGCAGCGACCTACAACACAATCGGCATGACGCTTGCCGCAACAGGATGGTTACATCCGATTGCGGCCGCGATTTTGATGCTGGCGTCCAGTCTGACGGTCACGTTGCGAGCGGGTGCTGGCGCCGGCGGTGAATCGGAGACGATCATCTCGCGATCTAGTTGACTGCTGAGGATTTGAATCATATGGATATTGATCCGGGCCAAGCATCGTCATCCTAGAATGAATTTTTTGTCTGATCCAGGGCTTCTGGACTCGTTGCCTCTTCCACTACATTTACGTTTACTCTTCAAACACCAACGAATCCGGCTGGGCACCGAGCGACTTGAGAACGTCACTGAGGTCCTCGACCATCTTCGGCGGACCACACAAATAGAATGGTTGGTCAAAGTTGTCGACGCGAGACTCAATCCACTTGCGGTCAATCCGTCCATGCTCATAGTCACAATGTTGTTCTCTGGTAAGGGTGAAGACCGCATTATCACCCAGAATCCGTGTGAACTCACCCTGCAGAATCACTTCATCCACTTTGCGGTTACTGAAGTACAATCGGTTGCCGGCGAGTTTGCCTTGCTGTTCAAGCTGCCGCAGAATTGCGATGAAGGGTGTCACGCCAGCGCCGCCTGCCAGGAACACGCCGGGACCACGGTACTCTATTGCGCCCCACGCATCACCGATGAGGACATAGTCGCCTATCTTTATGTCGTTGCCAAGATGCTCGGTCATGCCATCGTGATAGGGATTGTCGGCAACCGAATAGGATTTGATCACAAACTCCAGTCGTGGGTTGTCCGGCAGACTGGTCAGAGTGAATGGATGCCTGTCGTCACGCCACTTCGGCTGGTCAATCGCGAACTCGACCGCTTGTCCAGGGCGGAAAGTAAACCCATCCGGTTTTTCCACAATATACGAGTACACGTTCGCGGCCACTGATTCACGATGCAGTAAGCGGCAGCGATGCAATTTGTCTTCAGACATGTTTCTTCTCCAGATTATGTATTGTGTCGCGAAAATCGCCGCGACTTTCGGCGTGTCATCATTCACGTCTTCAATTCGGACGCATGGTCTTCAATCCACTCTTTCAGCGCGACTGCTTGATTGTGCTCTTCGTCCTTCGCGCCATAGATCAACAAAATCGTTTGTTTGCCAGCGGACTCAAGCATCTCAGACACTCGAGCTTTTACTTTTCCCAATTCTTTGAAGTATCGCTCGCGAAACTCGTGCCACCGGTCAAGATCGTGATTAAACCATTTGCGAAGTTCAGAACTCGGCGACAACTCCTTCATCCAGACATCAAGATCAAGATCTTCTTTCTTGATGCCGCGCGGCCACAACCGGTCAACCAGCACACGGTAGTGACCATTGTCGCGAGGAATAGTCTCGTAGGCTCGGATGAGTTCAATTTTCAATTCTTGTTTCGGCATCGTTGTTTACCTTCGCGAAACGAAAAGCTCGAGCATCGGCGATTTTGCGGTCGCAGTTGTCTGAAAAATCAGCAAACGACGTTCCACGAAAAATAGATGATCGTGATACCGGCGTCCCGCTTGCCGGTGACATTGCAAGCGGGGACTGGAACCAATGTCGTCGCATCCGGAAATCGTCGCAGATGCTCGAGCGTCACCTTTCGTTTCCCGAGCGTCAACCAGTGTTGTCGCGCGGTTTGCATTGCCTGTGGATGAGGCAACGAATCCATCGCTCGGAATCGTTGCCTCGTCCACTACAGTTAGATTCCTATCCGCCGCTCGCCTAAGCTGCGGTTCCTGCTCCGAAGACGGCATGAATTTTGCGTCCCATCTTGAGAAGATTCCGAACCCATTCGCGATGAAAGGTAGTTCTCATGTCCATCCCACATGCGGCCCCTGGCTTGGCCGCAGACCTTCAACCGCAAGACGAGTTGTTGCCGGAGGCTGACACGTTTGTGTTGGTGAAGAACGAATCGTTCGAAGCGATACGGATGGCGGTGCGCAAGGACTACGAGGTCTGCCACAACCACCATGTCCCAGGTCCGATTACGATCCAATGCCTGAATGGCTGGATTACCGTGAATTCCGACGGCGAAACGCATTCGCTGAAGACAAATCAATGGACGTTCCTGCCTGGCGGAGTTCCTCACACGATCAATGGTGTTGAAGATTCATTGGTGCTTCTAACGATGATGTTCCGTTGATCGTTCGGGGGCACCCGCAGCGAACGTCGCCATGACTCTCGGCGATTCACATCGTGGCTGAAACTATTGGCGAGTGTCGCTACACAAATGTTTTTTCAAACCTCTCAAAACTGCTAAGGAACGAGGCATGACAACGTTAAATCTTAACTCGACCCTTGCGAATTGGGTGATCCAGTATCCGCGCACCGCGACGGTGTTCGAGGCGCTCGGGCTAAACTACTGCTGCGAAGGCGATGAGACACTGGAGCAAGCGTGCCGGGAGCAACATCTCGACCCGCAACAGGTTGTTGTAAAAATTGAGCAAATCATTGCAGAGCACGAAGACGATTCAGTAACACACTGGGAGGATGCGTCCTTGACGCAGCTTTGCGACCATCTTGAGCAGACACATCATGTATTTGTGAAAGATGAGCTGTCACGGCTTTCGGCTATGATATCGGAAGTGGTGGAATTGCATCACTTCAAACATCCCGAGATGCAGGAGTTGCAAGCGTCGTTCACTGCGATGAGCGATGGAATTCGGCCTCATACACTCAAAGAGGAGCAAGTCCTCTTTCCATTTATCCGCGACTTGGAACAAAACCAATCAACGTGCCCGCTTTTCGTCGGGTATGTTGATGACGTGGTCAAGACCATGACAAGAGTTCACAAGCATACCGGCGAATGGCTTTCAAAAATCCGTAAACTGACGAATAATTATCAACCGCCGGAGGATGCAGGAATGTTGTATCGCATCACGCTGGATGGACTACAGACATTTGAGCGTGACCTTCATCTGCACGTTCACAAAGAAACGCATTTGCTGTTTCCACGGGCGATCGAAGTCGAACAACAACGAGTGAATGCGTCGAGGCATCATTAGTACGACTCGACTTCAATCTGAAAAGGAACTCACAATGACCGAGCACAATACGGTTCTCCCACAACCGAGTAAACAACACGGTGTCCAGCGCCAGCGTTTGTCACCGGATCAGACCAATGCGTTCAAGGCATTCAGCCGAAGTGTCTTTGCCGAAGGTGCTCTGTCAGCGAAGACCAAGCAATTGATCGCAGTGGCTGCGGCACATGTGACACAATGTCCCTATTGCATCAATTCGCACACCGATGGAGCGCTCAATCGTGGTGCAACTCCGGAAGAGATTATGGAAGCAATCTGGATTGCTGCTGAAATGCGCGCCGGAGCGGCTTACGCGCATTCTGCACTTGCACTGGAAAGGATCGCTCGCGCTGGCGACGCGAAAGCCAAAGGAGAATGACCCCCGGTATGTTTCAATCTTCGATTCAATACGAAGACATACTTCATGCCACGAAACGCCTTGCCGCGTTTCTACCGCCTTCGCCACTGCGCAATTATCCGATTCTTGATCGTGAAGTCGGCTGCACAGTGCTGGTAAAGCAAGAGAATTGGCAGCCCACGGGAGCTTTCAAAATCCGCAACGCGTACTCCGCTCTCTCGCGACTGGTTGAACAAGGCGAGACGCGAGGTGTCGTTGCCGCCACCCGTGGCAATCATGGCATTGGTCTGGCTTTGTCCGGAAAGCAACTTGGCGTTCCAGTGACCATTTGCGTTCCTAAGGACAATAGCCAAGCCAAGAACGTCGCGATCGAGTCGTATGGTGCCGAGTTGATTGTGACGGGCGAGAACTATGACGAGGCGATCGCATTTTCCCTAGAATTCGCCCAACGGGAACAGCGGACGCTGATTCATGCAACCAACAATCGGGATGTGCTGGCGGGAGCGGGGACGATCACGACGGAAGCACTGACTCAATCCGCCCAGCTTGGCTACTCGATCGACGCCATGTTTTTCGCAGTCGGTGGTGGATCGCAAGCCGTGGGCGCGCTGACGGTGTTGGATGCACGCGGTCTTTCGATTCCAGTCATCGGGGTTCAATCCGCAGACGCGCCCGCGGGCTACGACTCGTTTCACGCAGGTGAACCTCGAACTGCTGCGGTGAAGCCAACCATCGCCGACGGCATCGCGACGGGGCAAACCTATGAGATGACATTCGATGCGTTGCGAACCGGACTGAGCGATATGCGAAAAGTTTCCG
>CAXBHV010000110.1:0-10648 GCA_963974855.1 uncultured Rhodopirellula sp.
CCGAAACTATTTTTGAGGGTTTGCGGCCGCAATCAGGGCCTCGATTTCTAAGACGTGCTCGTACGGCGCGCGTTGGCGTCGATATTTATTCGACATCAGTTCGTGCAGTGTTTCGAGGTCCTCAAGAGGAATGGTTGGAAATAGGGTCCATTCCGTTTCAGTTTTCAGTCGGGACCGGAGCTTCCATTGACCCCCGTGCCGCGTCGCGGTGACCAGGCGAGTCTCGCCCTCTTCGGTTTTCTCGCGCCATTCGTGTTTCTTCATGATTTGTCTAGCCTGAAATATGCGTAGAGGTGGTTGCTACCGGCCGTCTCCCCTTCCTCGCCGATCGCATCGGTCATCCAACCCCCCCTGACCTGTGAGAACCCGCCCTAGGTGGCAAAGAAGTCTTAACGCACTGTTGAAATGGATTTTGAAGAGGCAGCGAACTGTGAGCTCGAAGCCGCAACACTCCTGATTGCCTGCGAAAATCGTATCAATCCACGGTTTTAAAAGCTAGTCGCTTGCTGAACCCGGCGCGTGGCAACGGGGTGGACGTAGGGATTTCTTTGCTGTCGGCGACGACCGGGGAGCCGGACTCTCTGGTAGTCATGTATCTGGCAAATTCGTCAGCAGAGGCCTTTCGCTTTGGCATACCCAGAGCCGTGGATTTGGAACAGGAGGAAAGGGAGGTAATAGAGAACCCGTGTAGGGTGTGATGCATCCACAACTCAGAGGTGGCGGGCTGCCGGCAAGAAACCGGTCCACCAATGCCCAATTCCAAACAATGGCGAGACGAACCATTGTTTCCTACAGATTGCGTCAGTCGATGAAACCGGTGGCACGTGCAATACTTAGGCCGCCTGAGCGAGCCGGGAGAGTTGCGTCTGCCTTTTCCGCTCTCACACACGTTTTTTCTTCACGTTCCGGCTCATCTTGAGGCCAGAGATTCGTCCAAAGAGAAACTGCCGCACGCACAAATACCCCCGTCCCCATGGATTTTTTTCGCTTGTAATGAAACATTTTTTCCAACCTCGGCTACCACTAATTCAAGTCATATGATCGCGTTCGATTTATCATAATCATGTGTTAAATGATTGATGTCCCCAGGGCTCTAATAGAATCGATTTACCTCCAAAACGCTGACTAGCGGAAAACTTTCAGTTGGATTGGTTGTTGCCAGTGAATCAGACGCAACTCTATGCATCGAAATGACTTACGTAACTGTGTGATCCACAGCGTTTTAATCGACCATATGCTCAGACGGCTTGTGCAAGCACGCGATCAACCCTCGTAAGAAGACAGTTTGGCAAATTAAATAGTTTGTTGGGTGGGTTCAGGAAATTCTGCGGTTTAAGAAATGCGACTATATGATGAACCCGTGATACGGTTCTAAAGTCCATACACTTAGCGACTGGGGATAAGCAAGCGAAATTACCTTGTCCAACTGAAGCAGGATTGCTCCGTCGTAACTTCACATTGATACGCGAGGGAACGAAGCATGTTTTTACCGACCGACCTGTCACCTCATTCTTGACGGGTTATAACAGGAAGAAAATCATCATCTCATTTCTTTGAAAGATATACCCATTAACAAGCAAGAAGCAAACAAGGTAGACAGATCTCACCTTGTAACGACTGTCGATTCGATGCTTGAGAAGCTCGACGCCGTTCTCTTGGAGGGTGATGACGGGATGGGAAAATCATCTCTGGCGAAGGATGTTGCTTCCTCACATCCAGAAAGGTCAATTTCCATATTCATGCGACCAGCAACGCTCTGGGGATGCAATCCTGACATATTTCGGGAGACTATTTCAGAACAGATGCTCCGGTACCTTGGAGAAGCGTTACCGAGTGATGACTCTCCTATTTCAGAAGCCCAGTATCAAGAAATCTTGATGAAACTTCAAAGAAGGATTCGGAGGTCAGGTCAGGAAGTGGTTCTGATAATAGATGGAGTAGATGAATTAGGAGTGGACGAAACTGAAATGCGGCGTTCACTATTCAACATTATTCCACTCGGACTTCCTGGAGTAAAGACCGTTCTTTCGTGGAATCCAGCTGTCAAAGATGAATCCCTTCCCAAGTGTTCTTGTAAGTCATTCGTAATTCCCGCGATGAGCAATCAAGAGGCGGAGGTCGTTTTAGACGGACTTTCGATATCCAGAGAGGATATTGCAGATGTCAATCGTGTTTGTCGCGGAATTCCAGGGCGACTCGTCAGCGTGCGAAGGCTACTTGAGGACGGAGAAGACCCAGCGGTGATTCTTGCAAAGGTCGAAGAGTTTGCTCCGAATCTTTTTGAACTCGAGTGGCAACGTGTAAGTGAATCCAGTGAGCAGACAAAATTAGCCTTAGCACTTGTTGCCTACGAACCGCTTGGAGTCACGATCTCACACGCAGCCAGATTGCTAGAGGTGGATGAAACGGAGCTACTTACTACCCTAACTGCCTTTAATTTTCTTGAACTCGATGAGCAGCAAATTCGTTTTGCGTCAGAATCTTTTAGACGGTTTGCACGTAAAAGCCTGACAAGTGAAATGTTACGAGCGCTCGATTTGAGAATTGACTATCTTCTGCAGCATCCCGAGGACGAGTCCAGTCTGGAGCAGTTACCGACCATTCTCAGTGAATCAAATAAAAACTCGCAGTTGCTGGAATATCTTTCACCGGACTTTTATGACAGAGCACTTGAAAAAAAACAATCTTTGAGTGCTCTCAAGCGGTCTAACTCACTGGGGCTGGGAGCTGCTACCACGGAGGGAAAGAACAATTTACTTGTTCAATTTAGCTTGAATCAAAGCGTAATTGGAGAGCTTTGTGATGTGGCATTTGGAAGGGCAGAAATCTACGCTCGTCTGGCGGTTGGGGATTCAGAAAGAGCGATTCAGATCGCAAGCCGATCTCCCCTGATCGAAGACCGGCTCTGTCTTTTGGCCTTAGTTGCAAAATTAAAAAAGAACGCTCGCGAAACAATTGATCCAGAGCTCTTGAAGAGTATTCGGCATGCCTACGGGCTCGCTGAATTGGATTACTCTGAAGATCGAGTCATTCAGCTTGCATCGGATCTAATCAATGTATTGCCGGACATTTCGATCGAAATCTCAACTGCCTTCAAGACTCAGAAGAATAGAATTGAGGCAGACGTCGCCATCGCGTCGATCCTCATGCAGGCGGATATGCTTGAATCTTCTGACAACGATGACAAGCTTAGTAGTGTCGAGGAGGTTAGAAACCAAATAGCGGGTCCAGAATTTAGAGTGCTCTCAGAAGTTGCGCCCTGCCTATTTGGAAACGTTGCGGACCCTGCCACTGTTTTAGTTGAGTCTGAGAAAATCACAAGTATTGAACTTAGACTTCCGCTACTCGCTGGATGGATCGCAAGAAACAAACGAAGTTCTTCCGCTGCGGAAGTGGCATTCGGGGCAATTCAGATGATGCTTGCTGACAAGGCCTTCTCGCCAACTGCTCGCGAGTTTCACAACATCCTTCACACAATTCCGTCTTGCGATTCTGTACCTCACAAAATGCGATTAGCCGATATCGTTGAGAGTGTGTTACATACGCTCAAGGAGCGAGGCCCGACGGTTGATTACGTAAAACTCGTGTTTTTGTTGATTGAACTTAAACTCGAGTCTGAGCAAGAGAGTAAAGGGCAGACGCAATTAGTCGAGCTTTTAATGCTCATCCATCGACTTGAGGAAAGAACGACGCGTGCTGAGTGTTTGGCATTTTCCTGGGCGTTTCTCAGGCGACACTCTGGCCGGCCGTGTTTAGGTATCTCATCAGAAATGCGAGAGGCGGTCTTGTCAGCTTTAGAAACTGATTACAAGCACCTTCTCAAGGAGACCGCGGCCCACTTTATTATCGCGCGAGAGATGGTCTTTTGCTTGGCAACTTGTGATGTTGGTTTAGCAAATCGATTTGCCTTGCTACTAAATACGGAACGCCGCCGAGATCTTGCGCTTCAAACTGTTGTTCTGGGCGCGGTAGATCCACAATGTGAAACGATTGATTTTTCTGAGCTAAAAGGCACTCTTACGCAAATTTCTGATCCGCGAATACGGTCGGAAACTCTTGCTAAGGGCTTTCGGAAAGTGGCAAAACACCTTGACATCGAGAAGTGCGCTTATGAAAAGGTGATGGATTTGCTGCCGCAGATCCGCGAAATTGAAAGCCCGGGACGTCGTTGCGTTGCATTGACGGGGTTATTGGTGCTCCTTGACGTAGACGCCTCAATAGAACGTTCTGCAAGGGAACATGTTGAAGGGCTCCTGAAGGCGGCTTGGGATGTGGTGGATCGCGTCTGGGAAAGGATTCAAATTGGATTCGAGGTGTGCGCGGTTGTTGCTGACCGCTTGCCCAACCTTGCCAAGGATTTCCTTGAACTTACTGATTGTCTGCGGCGGCAATTCTCTGTAGTTGCTCCTGAGACCGCGTGGGCGTACGTGAGCACGCTTCGACTTGCAATTGCCGCGTTCTCCGGAATCATTCCAAGGGATCTCTTTAATAATCAGGACTTCGAACGACTCAGGGCTGCGATTGAGCGGTTGCCTTCTTATGGTGAGCAGGCACTTCTCTGGGCAGACTTGGCACAAAGATTGCTGATTTCAGGAAAAAACGAGAAAGCAAGGGAGGTCGTTAATACATATATACACCCATGTATGTCCCAACTTCGCGACGGTGATGTGGGATTCGCTGAGCATATCAACGTGATTGCTGCTAGCGTATTTTGGTGTACGAACCCTGTACTCGCGAAAGAGTCAATTGATCTGCTGTCAGCACCTCTACGTGACGAGGCATACGCAAATGTGCGTTACTTTTTGTTGCAAGGAGCCAATCTTTGAACCCTTTTCGCGTAGAAAAGTGTTACGTCTCGATTTTGACGCTATGACTCAAGTAGCAGAACTACTCAAGTACATTGAATATGACGCAATTATCTCGCACATCGTTGAGTTAGTTTGTGAATCAGCAAACGCGAATTCAAATAAGTTTACTCGAGATCAAAAAGTAGAAACCGCTCGGAGAATGCAAGAGATCGTTAATGAAAAATTTCCTTCATCGCGTGGGATTGTTCACCAAGGATATTCGATCTATTGCAGATGTAGTCTCTTCCAGCTCCAAAGAAAAAGCGAGTCCGATTGGGAGGGGCTCGTTAATGAGGCTTCTCAAATTCCGAACACGGCTGATCGCGCATATGTATTGGGGAAAATTGCTTCATGTATGCCAAATAGAATGCGTTCGCGTAGAGATGAGGTTTTGGAAAAAGTGGGTGAAGAAGCGGCAAGTCTGCCAACAACATATGACAAGGTTCAAAGTATGCAGAATCTTGCGAATGTATATGAACAATTTGATAGATCAAAATGCGAGACTATCTTACGCAATGCAATGTTAGCAACATGTTCTGGCGATTCCGACTCTATCGCGAAACTGAGGCGGAGCCTCGTTGACCTTGCTCACCGCCTCGACCCTGATCTTGCGAATGATCTTGTAAGTTCGCTCGACAATGACCCAGCCAGAATTGAAGCAAGATTGGAACTTGATGAGGAGTTGCGGATCTTGAACGCTGCGAGAACTTTGCACACAACAACATTTGAGGGAGACTCGTCAAGAAAGCCTAGGCCTGGATTTCGTAGCGAGAAGCAGCGGAAAAAAAGTACTGGTGTTCCAGATAATCGTATTCTTCCTCAACTTGCATGGCGAGCGTTGGCCGATCTGAATGCTGAAAGAGGGATTGCCCCATCGTTTGCAACATTAGTTTCATATGTTGTTCAATCTTCTACCCTCCCACTAAGTAACGCCTTTCCGGTGATGAACTGGATATTGAGTTGTGCGGCACGCCTATATGGAAATACTGACCAAGCGGTGTCGATCGCGCGGCCGCTATTCGAATCGACACTGGTATCCTGTACTTTATGCGAGAGGATGATCGCTCGTTCCGCCGGTGCGGATTTAGGAGCATCTTTGCCCGTCAACCAGTCAGACGGGACGAGTCTAATTGGCGTCGGCCAAAAAGAGGTTGCGTTGGAGGAGATCAGAAGGTGGATGCACGAGGAGGTCGATGATTACCTTCTTATCTGCGACCCATATTTCGAAGTTTATGACTTGGAGATTCTCAGATTTGTTCTAGAAACAGGGCGCGACGTCGCAGTGACTTGGATAAGCGACTACAAGATGCAAAGTCAAGATCCCCAGATTTCTGACAAACTCAGTTCGCATTGGCGAAGCATAAGCTCTGTTTCACCACCTGAAACAGATATCGTTCTTATGCAAACCGCTAAAACCAAGGTTTTTCCGATGCATGACCGGTGGTGGATAACAAAGGGTGGTGGATTACGAATAGGGACATCGTTAAATGGACTCGGGGTCCGCAGAATTTCAGAGATTTCCAGGCTTTCTGCGGACGCGGCAAGAACGATCGAGCTGAACCTGAGGGGATTCGTTAGCAGGAGAGTTCAACGGCATATTGGTGAAAGGATCA
This sequence comes from uncultured Rhodopirellula sp., assembly GCA_963974855.1. Classification (GTDB taxonomy): domain Bacteria; phylum Planctomycetota; class Planctomycetia; order Pirellulales; family Pirellulaceae; genus Novipirellula. The sequence continues at coordinate 6,461 of CAXBHV010000110.1, forward strand.
ATTTTGTTTCTTTCCCTCTCGTGTGACTCATAATTTGATTGCATTTCAGCGGTCTAACGGCGGCACATCGATGCAAGCTAAAGAGGCGGTTAGGCTCCTTTGGGTTGCATCAGCGTTTCAAAGTTGGCGAAACCAAGTGGTCCCTCGTTGGTGGCTTTTGGCTCCGCGGTGAAGCATCGTTGCAGAGCCCCCGCCGCACAAAGGTGGTCTTCTGACGAAGTCCACTACTTGCCGTTGCGAGCCTCAATTCGCGTCCGCCAGCGCTGAATCGCTTCTTGTGAGGTAGAGGATTGCGCCGGAGGTGAGGCGGGAGACGAGCAGGGCCGTCATGCTGCCTCCGTTTTTTCTATAGACTTGATGCGTTTCGTGTGGTACGGGGCGTCGTTGAGAGTTTAGTGAAGTAGAACCGGCCCTGCTTGGCTGCGGTAGGGGATTTTGCTGCTAATCTCGCTTCAGGGACGTGGAGCCACGTCCACTACGACCAATGCAATTGGACGTACTCGCGAAGTTTACGGACAACAACCGCAAAGGCTAATTCGCATCGGCTAACGCTGAATCGCTGCGGGTGCGGTAGAGGAATGCATCGGAGGTGAGTGAAGTAGGGCCGGTTCCTACCGGCCGCCGCCATACATGGCTGGCGGAACCGAACATCCACCGGTTGCACTTCATCTGTAACTAATGGCGACTGAACAACCGATGCCTGCGGCCGGTGGGAACCGGCCCTACTCGCCAACTGTTTTTTTGATGTGGTCGAAATTCAACTTTGGATCGCGGTCGCCGCATCCCCAATGCTTGGAATATACTCCGCGTTGCACCCAATGATGGAACGTCGACCATTCCCAATCGACTGGACAACGGACGTATCCGTGCTTCACCGGGTTGTAATGAATGTAGTCGAAATGGCTTTCGAAATCGTCTTCTTCTTCGATCGTGTGCTCCCAAAACTTGGGCTGCCAAACTCCGCGTCGACCATCTGTCGTCCGCCCCGCCGTAACCGCACATTCCGATCCGCCCGCCGATAACCACCGTTGGGTGGACTGAGTTTTTATCCATTGCCAGCGACCCGAGTAATTGGCATCCCCAGATCGCATGCACCAAATCGAATGAAGGTGATCGGGCAATAAAACGATCGCCCGGACTTCAAACGGATGCGATCGCAGACACTCGCGAATCACGTTACCCAAAATCGTCCGCGCCGCATCTGACTCAAAGATCGGCCGACGTTGGTCCGTGACGACGGTGAAGAAATAGGTCCCCCCAGGGACGAAAGCACGTCTCCAATTAGGCATCCCCTCATCATACGTCCTCGTCAGGCAACCAGGTAGGGCCGGTTCCTAGCGGCTGCGGGAACCGAGCATTCACCGGTTGCACTTTATCTGTAACTAATGGCAACTGAATAACCAATGCCTGCGGCCGGTGGGAACCGGCCCTACTTGGCTAATTCACGTCCGCCAACGCTGAATCGCTGCGGGTGCGGTAGAGGAATGCGTCGGAGGTGAGCAGGGAGACTAACAGCGCTTTCATGCTGCCGCCGCTCTCTTTATAGGCGCGGTGGGCCGCTTGCAAGACCGGGGCGTCGTTGAGCGTTTCATTACGGCCCATCCAGAAGCGGAAGGCGTGGCGGACGAAGACCTGCTCGGCTCGTTCGCTCGCGGCGATTCGCTCGATCAACTCAATTGCATTGCCAACTTCGCCATCCAAAGTAGGGTCGCCCGAATCGATGATCTCGCCTGTCGTATCCACCGGTTTTTCGAGTTCCATCTCGCGATAGAGCCCAGCGTGGTTGTACATCTCAAACGGCAATCCCAACGGATCCATCTTTTGGTGACATGTCCAACAGTAGTCTTCGCGGGTGACTCGCATCCGCTCGCGAAGCGTGCTCTTGGGCTCATCCGGCAGCATCGCGTCCACCGTGATCGGGACATCGGGAATGCCGCCGCCGAGAAGTCGCTCTTGGATCCAGCGGCCGCGGCGGATGGCGTGATTGTCCATTGCATCGGAGTGCGAAACAAGCCAAGCGGGATGAGTCAGGATGCCTAGCCGTTGGCCTTCGGGGGCGGTGGCCAGAGTGCGTTCCGGTTCCATCGATCCTCTGCCAAAACTACGTCGGCTGACGCGAGCGTAGATCGTTGGCCCCGAAAGGTCTGCTTGCTCGACGCCGTGATGGACGTTCGTTCGCCTTGTCGGTTTCTTTGCCGGCGGTTTCTTGCCAGGGTTGGCCTGCTTCCAGGCTTCGAGCTCAGCCGCTGCTTGTTTTGCCGCCTCGGCCGCAGCTTTTCGCTCAGCGGCAACCGACGCGGCTCGCTCTTCCTCGCTGCGTTGTCGGCCAAAGTAAATGTTGTCGCGATCGGCAGCGACAACCTTTTCGGTGGTCAGCAATTGCTTCAACACATCTTTGTCTTCCTGCAAAATCATTTCGATCAAGCGATCGGTACTGGCCGTTGCATCAAACATGGCGCGGTAATGATTCACACCTCGGCTGTCCGCGCCGGTATCGGCAAGGGCTTTTGAGTCTTTGCAAATGTACCCGCCTTGGTCGTAATCAAAGTAGTCGCGAAAGAATTGCAAGATCCTTGGTTTACGGATGCTGTCGTCTGCCAGCATCCGCTGCACTTCACGCTCAACGTCGGCTCGGCTACGCATGCGTTCACCGACAATGGCGTCACGTAATGGTTGATCGGGTTGGAGGTAGCGCAGCGCGTGATTAACGGCCAACCCCAATTCCCAGTCTTGCAGCATGACGCGGCCATGCGAGTCCGGTTTGCCGTACGCTGCCAACTCGGGTCGGAATAGCGCATCGCGATCAAGGAAGATGGACGACAGCCCCAGTACGGCGCCGTCTTTCTTGCCGAGTTTTTCGATCGATTGATTGACGATTTCCACGTAAGCGTCGGACTCGGTTTTGCTCGGCGGCCGGAACGTCAGCGCTTCGAACAGGAAGTCAACCGCAGCACGCAATCGCTCGTCCGTTACGCCGTCTTCCTTCATCAGCTCGTAGACCGGCGTCAGCGGCCGGACGACCTTGGTGCTATAGACTAGGCTTGTTGGCAAACCACGCAGATCGCCCTTCATTTTGTCGGCGATCGACTTGGGGTCGTCCGTGATCTGGTAGGGCTGGGCAATGCTCAGCGGACCCTCGATCATGTAGCGAATGATGTCGCCGGCCATCCCCATGATCTGTGTCGCTTCGGCGCTGTTGACGGTGTAGAAGTCGGGGTAGTTTTCCAGTCCATGATCGCGTGCGGACGACAGGACTGCGGGGACGCTTTTGACCGAGGTGGCGTAGGCAACCGTTCCGCCTTGCCAAAAGATGATGCGATCGGTACCGAAGTAAAGCTTCAGTTCGCCGCCGTGGTTGGTCGGAACGGCGTCACCATGGGTGCGCAGCCCCGGCTTTTCTGGATCGAACTCCGGTTCGGTGTTGATCAATTCGTTCAGCCGAGTGATGTGTTCCTCTGGGGTCACACGCCAGATGCGTGCGGGCGACGACGTCGGTTGCAGCTTGATGCCATCGGGCAGCGGACCGAACAGCAATTCGTGATCGACGAAGTTGCCCTTGTTGGGATCGAGGTGAAGTTGGAACCCGCCCTTGTCATGCATCACGCGTGAGAGTTCGCCGACGATCCAGTCGGAGAACTGCAGCCGCTCAATCACCTCGGGCTGCTCTGCATCCTCCGGTGGCATCTCTTTCAAGGCGACCTGCGCCCACACGCTCGTCCAAGTGCTGGCGTTGATCTCGTCGACAGGTCCCAGGCCTTCGAGCGAGAGATTGCCCTCGGGATCGAACTCGCCATGGCAGTCGACGCAGTGGTTAGTGAGAAACGATTCCGCAAAACTGGCAAAGTCTTTGTTGATCGGCTGGCCAGGAGTGTACGTCTGGGCATTGGCTGAAGAGACCAGGCTGAACATCAGTAGGATCATGGCGAGCAAAAGTCGGATGGACTTCCCGCCTGTCTTTTCAGCTATGACAGGCTGGAAGCCTATCCCACATTTTTCGCAATACGAAAATCTGACCTTCATCATGCCAACACTTCCTTCAGCGGGCCGTTGCTGTCGTCAAACTTCTTGGCCATCTTGTCGTCCATGTTGAAGCGATCGACGTTTTGACCGGCGGCTCGCAGCAACGACGTATAGAGCGCGTTGATCGGTCGCTTGCCATCCAACTGGGTGAAACAACCCGATTTGAAC
>CAXBHV010000111.1:0-10633 GCA_963974855.1 uncultured Rhodopirellula sp.
ATGCTATTTAAAAGATCTCGTCCGCTGGATTAGCTCAAGCAAAATCGCAACCAACATTCCCAATGTCAAAATCAATCTTCGAATTTTGCATTGGATTTCAGTTGCCTGTGGTTGGCTGCAGAGCCTTCGGACGCAGCTTCCATAAACCGATGATCCCTAAGGCTACCGGCGGAACGGTGGAGACAAGCCCGCAGAATCCGATCGACATTGCATTGCCTACGATCCGGGCAAACTCAGAAGGCTTTGGCGCTGTTGGCGACGATCCCAACTCGGCGAAATCGTTGTATGAGATGTAGATTCCGACGATCGCAATCATCGCAGGCAGCAATGAAAGCAGCGAATGGACGAAAACCATCGTCGGATTTTTGCCGTAATAGAGATTCCAAAGTCCTAAGATGGAGAACACAAGTCCGAAGGCTAATAACGGCCAACCAGCCCCGCTGAATAAGAACACCAGCGGATGGATCGTCTGTTGTACACCTTCTTCAATAGGCATCGATTTGATCTTTTAAGTCATGAGGAATCGGTTTTCGTCGCTGTCTGATCTCAATGAATACGAACGAACGAGACGAACATCATCAGTGCAAACACCAGCGCCCAAGCAACAAGGTATCCTTCAAAACTAAGACTCAGACTATACAGACGCTCATCGGTGAATTCGGCGTTTCGCAGCTCGGGATCATCACCGTCCTATTCCATCATGGGAGTTTTGCGATATCTAACACGAGTTCCTACGCTGGGTACCTGCAAACCTCACAACGAATTGTATCCCTATTTGTACAAGCGTAGTTGTGTGGCGGGCCATGACGCAAAATGAACGAACAAGGACACTTCTCGACGAACGTCAGCAAGGGCGTTCACCGAAAAGTGTCCGAAAGCAATTTATTTCAAAACCAATTTCGTTTGCCGATTGGAGTAGTGATAAGGTAGCTTTGCCACTTACTTCTTAAACGTATCAAAGTCAGCGTGACCACGCGTAAAAACGGGAGCTGAGAATCGGATTATCGAGAGTGAAAAAAGCTTACGAACGGGTCCATCGTTCATAAAGAAGCGATCCACATTGCCCGGATAACTTCCGATTCGGGACACACACTTTCGTTTTCCGCACGACATTTGGGCATGACCTCCGTAGGCAATCAACACAAAACTACAAAATCTTGCGCTGTCATTCCCCTATCAAAGGCTCCTTTTTAGAAGTCCGCAAACTTCAGGAGCCCGCAATGTCCAAACGTGTCTCTCACAGCCTGCTCGATCCAGTGGTTGGTCCGCCTTTAGCCGCCCTTTATCCGCGATTGCACATTCCACGCTGGTTTCCACCTGAAGGGATCGTGGTGATCGGTCATCTGTCGGCGATTGCCGGGGCGGTCGGGCTCGCCTTTTCGACGACGTATTGGTGGGGCGGATTGTTGGCGGCAGCCGGCATCGTTGGTAACCATTTTGCAGACTGTGTTGATGGCCGACATGCTCGGTCAACGGGGCAATGTCGCAACGGCGGTGAATTGCTCGATCACTTCACCGATCCGCTCTCGTTCACCTACTGGTTGGTCGGACTAGCAATTGCATGTGGCCGTCTCGATATCGGAATGGTCGCTGCGATTGTGCTGATGGCGATGGCGGTACTGACCAACTTGCGAGCCAAGTTGACCGGCGAGTTCACGCTCGCCGCATTCGGGCCGACCGAGTTCAAGACCTTGCTCGCCGTCTTTGGTCTAACTCTCACAACGCTTTCCGTTTTTGTGCCCACCGTAACCCAAACGACCTGCTTGGTCGGGCTGGCAGGGCTAACCGCACTCGGATTGATCCTGCTGCCGATTCAGTTGATTCAATCAGTTCGCGAAGTCAATCGCTGTGGTAGCAAACCAGACACCAGTGAATGGGAAACGACACGTTCAAGCTGAACGAGCCGTTAACAACGCAATGCAGACGGGCAAGTCTACACATTGTTAAAACTTTGAACCCGGTATGCATCGTCAAGCGACGTCAACGCGTTTTGCGTCTGTTCATTGTTTTACATCTGTTAATTAAGCGCGTCTTCTGCAGCTAACTCGACACAGTAGTGACTTGTTACAGAGCAGGCTGGAGCACGATGATTCAATTAGCTGGTTCGTCAAAAAGTACGTCAGCATGGTCCGCGTCACTTGCCCAACTTCGTATCCGCTTTATCGTTTGTGGCATAGCAATTGCTTCGTAGTACTTCATTGACTTTCCCGCAGCCGTTTCCCTTTTAAGGAGCAGACGATGAGTAAGACTGATTATTACACCGAAAAAGATTTGAGCACTTGGGAACGCATTAAAAGGGCGTTCGCGAACGATTGGGAGCAAACCAAGGCGGACTTTGGTTCCGATTCGGCTCGAGACATGGACCAGGACGTTGACGATACCGTCAAGCAGATGGCAGGCTCGGATGACGCGTTTGAAAATCGCGAACAAGCGTTCCGTTTTGGCTACACCGCCCAGCATCGCTACGGCTCGAATCACCCAAAGTGGAACGACGACTTGGACACCCGACTTCGCAAGGAGTACGACGGCAACTACGACGCCGACCGTCGCTATATCCAGCATGCGTATGGTTATCGCCCGAAAAGCTAGAGCACATTAGCACAACTCATTGGGATCAACGTAGCCGAGGCTTCCAGCCTGGGTTGGACGGGGCCGCCGTTCGTGCGAAAGGATGGTGCGGTTCGACCTTCTCTCGTTCGATGGCTCGGTAGCGGCGTCCGCTGTGGTTCCAATACAACGTCACGCTCTTGTAGATGCGTCGGAACGCATCGCGGGCCAGCACGCTTGGCTACCGACACCGACACCGACACCGGCACCGACATCAGTGATCGACTTGTAGCTCTGGTTGCCCTTGCTTGTGTGGTGGACGAGAACGAATGCTTCCCCGAGCATTTCGGCGGACCTGTCGATGCTGTTGTAGACGCCGGCCATTGCCGCATTGTCGTTCTCGTCCGCGTTCGCCGCAGCATTCGATAAAAATCGTCGATGACAATCATCTTGAATGGTTCTTCGTAGACGTAATCGAAGTACGCACCGAGCGAACGGATGTCTTTAAGGTTGCCCCGCAGGTTGGAAACGAAAAGGTGGTCCGAGACGTCGGCGTCCGTGATCCCGCACGCGACCATGACCTGCGGGATTCGGTGTGCCGACGTCGTCGGATGTAACTCGTTATCGATGATCAGCACGTCGACGCGTTCGGTCGCGAACTGATCGAGCCATGTCGCTGGCCAACCAAGATTTATCGACGCTCGGTGGCGCGATCACGTTTATCGTTTCGCCGGCAAGAAGCAGTCCGTGAATAACCGGTCGTTTGAGCGACGAGAAACGATCAATCAACCGCCGCAAACTCCGCGGCCGGATGTCTGCGGCCCGAGGAATTGAGTCGCATATCAGTTCCCATGATTGGCGAATCTCCTCGAGGAGGTCTTGTGTATTGGTGTCGATGTCTTCGTGCGGCCGAGGGGGAACAACGATCTGGTCAGGCCGCAGCAGACCTTTGCACCAACGTCGCATGCGAGCGTTCCAGGCCGACATCGCAACAGTGCGAATCGTATGCGTATCAAACCTTCGCTACTGAAATGCCGCCAGCCTTCGATAGCAATCCAAACCGCCTGGGCCTGTCCGCGAGCCTTCGACGCCTCGATTGGATGGTCTGGTCGAAACAAGCAAACGCCGTGGTCCGCACCGACAACCGCTTTCGCACGAAGCCGCTCTCTGGCCAACATCAATTTGCTATACATCGGCAGATTGGGCCGTGTCCATACAGGAACGCCCAGCGCGGTCTTCGCGATCCAATCGCGATACGCCTTCTCCGCCTCAATCGCCAGCGTGGTCCGCGGGAAGTCTGGTCCGTCGTTATAGATGCGGGTTGGCTGGTTCTCGTCCATGAGCAAACCGGGGCTGTGAATAATATACGGGAGCTAATCGAACAAGGAGTTGCGTCATCGTGCGGCACCGGCCCCCCCAAACTGTTGACACGGAGTTTTGAACCGGCGATAATCGCGACTTCGCTGGTTCTCACCAACCGGCGATAACACACTGATGCGACACTTATCGCGGGAACAACCGGCGATATTTACCTCGTTCGCCCACTTGACCTCATGTCACACAAAATATTTGGAACGCGTGGCAATAGCGAGACATCATACCGAGAGACGCTGCGTAAGCGTCTTGAATTACTTCCGTTTACTGCACCGCCCGCACCTTGGAAACTCGCTGGAGGATCATTCATTGGCGGACTGTCTGACGTCGGTTACGTTCCCGATACCGATGACGTACTTGCAGTGTCAGCCGAAGGACGCATCTTGTTCGACGCATCAACCGGAAAACGCCTGTCTCACGATCCAGTTGATATCTTCCAGGACGACCCTTGCCTTCCTCACCGAACGGCACCCGCGATAGGAAAACATACCGGGGTATGCGTCACTCTCGCTGGTCGGCATGGCGGAGGCCTTTCCCGATTTACCGACGACGGTTGGACGATCGACATTGTCCAACTTCCCTGGCCCAGCCATTTCCTCTTTCTATCCGCAGGCTACCTTTCCGTTACTAATGCTACTGGCGATACATGGAAATTGTGCGACGACAACTCCTACACATTCCGTGCCGCCGGATTTTCACCCACGGGCCGGTCTTTCGTTTTTGCTACATCGGGTGAAATCGTGATTTTCAGCCGCGCATTGGGATAACCATGTGATGGTGACGGAGCGGCGGTGGTCGCCGCTTTTGTCTGCTTGCAAGTTAACTCCTGCCGCCCGCACATCGCTACCGTTCTACCTCAGATGGAAACCACGTATGCAGCATCCAATCCTCGGTGACATCACACGAGAGAATGACAACGGAGACGGCGTCGCGCGGGTGTCGTACGGTGATCGCAATATTGAAATCCGCATCATCGCGGTCGAGATTCCGTACGACGCAACCATTGATGTGGCGGCATCGTTAGTGCGTGACTTGCCCGCCCTCGACTCGCGTGCAAAACAGGTTGCCGCTACTGAATTAACTGAAACCTACAACGACGGTTGGAATGAATACGATGAAGCACAAGCGGATGGCACGTTCAAGGCTGTTTCCAATCCGAAGTTGACGCAAGACGAATTCGCGAGCAAATTGACGCTGAATGCTGTCAACGTGACCGGAAATATGCTCGGCTTTTTCTACGAAGATGAGAACATGTTCTGGGGTCACAGCGTAGTTGTGAATTCAATGGATGGAATCGCATTCACCGATACACATGCTGAAATCTTCGGTTGACGCCGAGAAGAATCGGCCCCACCCATTGCATGGTTCTCGTTTCGTACCACAGGGAACGCGGATCGACGTGGTCCCCAGACTGGAAGCCTAGGCTACGTTTTTTCCGCTTTGCCAAAGCGGACATTGCCAGGACGGGGTGCAATATGTTGGACCACGCTTTGGCGAGTGTAGCCATGCTGAACACGCACGGCGATTCTAAAGCACGCATTAGCCCAATTGGTTCCGTGCGACGTGCCTTCGTCAAAGATTGACTGAGTAATGCATCCGAGAGATCCAGACATACCATTTGTCGCTTTTTCTTTTTCCTAATTGGTCGCTCGCCTGCACTGGGTAACCGGATCCGATCTTCTCACTTACACTGCGAATGGTGCCCGTCGATACCGCGTTGTGACAAGAGATTCTGTCACAATGTCTATACACTGCTGCGGTGATTCGGAACTTCGAGTTTGCTCGGTGGTGTAAAGTTGTCCCCGGTGCCATTTGCTCAAAAAGGAACCTCCAATATTGTTGTAATGTGAATTGGCGCATGCTATGCTCTGAGTCTTGAATTTGCATCGACCTCGTCGATTCCCCTCTCGCACTCTTCTGCATTTTGCCCACCATGCAAATTTCTTTTCGCTGCCCCAACGGGCACGGACTCAAAGTCGCAGCGAAATTCGCTGGTAAGATTGCGAAGTGCCCGAAGTGTGATGTCAAGTTGAAGGTGCCGTCGCCGAACCGTGCCTCAGACCCGGGTGAAAAAGGGCCGCCGACTTCAGTCGCCCAAAGTGTTGCATCGCCGACTCCACCCACCGCGAATCCAGCAACGACGTTGGGTGACACGCCGGCCTTCGTCGAACAAACTGGCCCCGCCGACTCTCGCTCTGGGACCGGAGCGACGATGGCTAACGCGGAGCCGTCTCCTGAAATGAACACGCCTCCTGCTTCGGACTCGCTCTTCGACAATTTGGATTTCGGTGGCGGATCACTCCCCGACTTTGACGAGTCTCCCGTACCGCCAACGCCCGGTTTTGCACTTCCAGCAGCGACTCCCGTGGCCAACTCGCAGCCTGTAAAAGCCGCGTCTTCAAATAATGAGGAAGACACGACAAAGACGAACAGGTCGATCTCCCCACAGCAGATTCTCATCGGGTCGATCGTGGCCGGTTCACTGCTGTTGTTGTTACTAACGACTGTGGCTGGGTTCTATCTGTTCAGATCCAGCCGCAAGGTGGCGGATGCCAATGGGACAGCAAATGTCACTGCGGACGTCATGCCATCCGAATCAACGAGCGTCTCAAGGGTTGGCGATGCCCGTGGATCGGCTGATCCCGACTCAGATGCGTTGCATGGTAATCAATCTGTTACATCGAGCGATGAAAACCTTCGATCATCGAACATACAATTACAATCGGTACCCCACAAAGTACACCGAACCGCTCCCGTGAGCGATTCGCCGGGTTTCAAGTTGCTCGAACCAGCTGACTATTTTGCGATGAATACGTCGACAGGCGAGTTGGCCGCTGTACAACGCGACAGCCAAAACTTGTATGTCTATTCGTCCCAATATTTGGCAACGGGCTCTGGCGACGTGATCGGTCCCATCGACGTTGGTCGCGCCCCCGGTCCCGTTACATTCAAACGTTACAAAGATCGTGGCTATTATCTCATTGCGGATCTCAACGATCCCTTCATTCGCAGTTTTGATGCGCAAACACTCAACGTAGTAGACACTTTCCGTACGCCAGCACGTCATAACACGAGCATCTGCACGTCGCCTGACCCGGACGACCCACGGTTCTATTTCTGTACCAATCCCTATTCGCCTCTAGAAAGGGGCAATGAATATTTTGTCTGCGCGGCTGACATATCCAATCCGCAGAAAATCAAGATTGCGTTTCAGTCGAGAAATCATGATCCGACTCACTGTTACGTGTCGCCAAAACGCGGTTTCTTATACGCACGTGACGGAGAATACGTCAAACCAATCTATCTCGAACAGGAACCGCTAAGCAGTTTGACGATCAGCGGCGAAGCGGGCTCCATAACCAAACGCATCACTCACCAAGGACTCGTCATCGATCCAAACGGTGCCGGTGTGGCTATCCGATACTCGCTACTCTCGTCGGATATGCACACCGAATTCCAAAAGTACGACTTCGTGGTGCAGTGCTTTCTCGCCGATCGACCGTATGTCGCGGGGTTCAACTTCAATCGAGATGACAATCAAGATGACAATCGTGAAAACATCACCACACTTTCTCTGAAGATAGCCGGACTCGATTCCCCCAAGGTCGTCCACGACATTGTTACGGGATTTACGGAAATACCCTCAGGCATTATCTGGCAGAATATTCACGAGAGGTGGAAATTCCTTTGCGACGCCCTCGTTTTCCACTCACAGCCAATCGATTCGATCGTAATGGCATATCGGGACACCGTCTTCACAATCGGATTGGGAGACCTGGATCTTCCAACCGGACCATCGCCGCTGCCCGTCGTGGACTACCCTTCGCGAGTTCGGGTACTGACGCCTATGGTCGTGCCGATGGAAGTCCCCGCCGATCCTAACGCCACGTTCACACTCTCAAACGCTCCGGAGGGAGCCGTCGTTAAAGACAATGTGCTGACGTGGACGCCAACGACAACGCAGATCGGACTGAATGCACTAATGCTTCATTGGACGAGTCGGGATCGGTCAGGCGACTTACCCATCTCGATCTACGTCGATAATGCCGACGGTGCGATTGCTAGTGTAAATCTAGCACCGGAGATCCTCAAGATCGCTCAATCTTTGTCGAAAACTTCGAGCGCCCAGACACTCGATCACGAATCCAATGCCCCGACATCTCCTGCCGGGACAAAGGTATATCGTGCGTCTTTTCCGATCGACAAAGTGGTGGGAAGCTGGGATGAAAAACTTGCCCTTTGCCTCGGCTGGGACACCCGAGGGCAACCCTCCGACCGACCAGTGGATGTCGTGTCCCATTGCGCCGTCGTTGATCTCAACACTGGCAAGATCAACGCACAAGCCGACGTACGGATGAATGTGGTAGACGCCGCAATCGACGATCACTACGTCTACCTGAAAGGTAGGGGCCAAGGCATGGGGTCCCCGGTCATGGTGCTGTCACGACACGATCTCTCACATCAAAAAGATCTTTTCTGCAGAAACACTTCGGACTTTGGAACATTCGCAGGTCGCATCTTAGTTTCCACAAATATCTATACGGTCCCCGACCTGCGAATCATACGTGACCGCGAACGCCCTCTGCGAGCGCCGTTCGAAAGAATTACCCCAGTCGTTTTACAAAACCGAATGCGAAGCTTTTATCGTCAAACCGCCGACGGCTATGTGATCAACGGCGTCCAATTTGACGAGAGCTTTAGGAACCCCAAAATGGCATTTGCGGTCGACTTGTTTGCTTCCCTTCAGTTCGCCAATCAAAAAGATACCGTTGTGAATCCGTATCCAAGCGACATCCATCCCATGTCGCCGATTCGATTCACAACCACTTATAGTGGCAAATTGGCAACGCTGAGCGTCTACGCCGAAGATCGCAAGTCGAATATTTTGCTCAAGGAATTTCCGCTTGGATTGCATCGCAATCGTTCACTGTCGGCCCTCGACATCCAAGCGGATCATGTGCTTGCCCCCGTCGGTGGCGACCTTTATCGCGTCAATATTACGGCGATCCGTGACGCCGAGTTGGCAAAACATCCTAGGTTCCTGAATCAGCAAGATCAGTTTCTAGCGGTACTCGATCGGCCCGCTACGTTCCAATACAAAATTCAAGGCGGAACGCCACCCTATCAATCGGTCCCCGTTGCAGACAACCCGGAGGGGGACAAACTTGTCATCGATGGAGGTGATGCTCAATTCAAAACGACTTTTTCCGAATGGGACAAGTCGCTGTCGAAATCGTTGATCAGCAATGAAACACAGAAACGTAGACAACTTGCGACTCACCAACGTAGTTGGACTGGCTTTCCAGTTCCCCACTACGACAACATTCAAAATGAAGTCGTTGACGCGTTGATCAAGGAGTTAGCGGAGTTCTGCACGAACCGGCTGAAAATGAAGATCCCGCGTGGAATCGTACCGGTGCCTAGACGTGTTGTTCTCAAAGCGAAAGACTCATCAGGCGAAGAGTTTGAGACAGTCCATTACGTGTTCGTGGCTGTTAAGGAGAGTGAGTTTCGCGATGAATTTAGTAGAAAACGATAAAACGGTTATGTTGGTTAGGGTACTGAAAGTGATAAAACGCGATTCGCTTCAATGTCATCGCCTGCTGAGGGGAGCGGTCGCAATGTGGTTGACCCTCGCGATTTCGTTATCCGCGATGGGACAACAAAACAATTTTACAACGTTCAAGATCAATCCTTCTCAATGGGCCGCATTTGATCACCTAACGGGTGACTTAGCGACCTTGGATGTCGAGCAATCCGAGGTCTACATCTATCCCCGAGCGTACTTTGACGGCGATAAGACGGCTGTTCGTGGTCCCTGGCGAGCCCATGAAGGCCAAGAAGCGACACATCTCGCTTTCGCGTATACGCCGGAAAAAACTTGGGTCGCTGTCGCGCTGGGTAAGGAAAGGAATGTGGTGTTACTCGATTCGCAAACGGTTGAGCCCGACACTATGATTCGCCTAGGAAATGGGCAGCCAATCACGGAACTCAATAGCGTAACCGCGCCGGCTAGCAGCAAGCTCTACTATCAGTCCGATCAGCACACGGGGCTTATCAATCTGAAGCGACGAAGTGACGAAGGGCTGCTCGATTTGAGACCCGCTAGAGCCAACATATCAAGTGGTCTAATACCGTCACATGACGGAAGCGTAATGTATTGCAGAGACGTTGCCGTTGCAGTTAAGGGTACCTCAGCCAGCATGCTTCATCGCAGCAACGAAACTATTGCATCGCGAGTGATCGCCGACAAGAACCAATTGTTTGCAACTACCGGTTTCGCAGTACTGGCGGCTGACTACTCTCGACCGATCACTGAATTCGATTTCCTGATCTATGACTTTGCTGCCGATGGTTCCGTTATCGCGGGCATCAATCATACCAAAAACGATCCGATAATCACGCTTTGCATCGCGTCAATGAGCAACGATAAAACGCTCACGCGAGTTCCGTTGCCTTCGCTTTTTTCTAAATCATTACCGACTGGTCACCGCAAAGTCGGATCCAATGATTTTAAGGGCCACTACGCTGTGTTTGTCGATCCACAAGCGAAAAGAATCTTGACGTTTCATAGCGGATGGGTTGCCAGCTATGACTATAGCAACCTCGAGTTGCCACCGCCGAACTTGAAAGCAGCTCAGAGTAAGATTGAGTTTCCCGATGAAATCATTATTGGCGAACACTACGAGATTCCCATTTCACTACCGGATGG
>CAXBHV010000112.1:0-10604 GCA_963974855.1 uncultured Rhodopirellula sp.
TAGCCCCGGTTCAGCGCCGGAACCGTGGCTAGCGCCAAAACGGCCAATTTACTGATAGACTCCTGTCTAACTGCTTTGGCCCGTGTTGTTGGCTATCCGCATTCAGTCTAGGTATTGGATTCCGCGTCGGGCGAAGGATTTTCGTCTTTGCTGCCCTCTTTGTCTCCGTCGCTTTCTTTTTTGCGTCCGCTGATGGGAACCGACAGAGGACCCCCATAAGCATCGTAGATCACCAAGATGTTCAGTAACCCTGCGATCACCGTGTACCAAGTCCCCATCTCGTATCCCGCGCCGTGGCGAGCAAACCAAGCAGAGACATCATCGGCGTTGTTTTCAATCACGGGACGTCGTGGTGGAGCCATAAAGCCGCCCCACATAGGCTCGTAACTATTTAACGTCCGTCCATTTTCGGTCATCACTCGCATCCGGTTTCCTTGCACCAACGCAGGAAACGCGACGGCTCCCACACCGGCTTGCAGAAAGTAATGCCAACGTTTGTCGCCTGGTTGCCAAGACGCGTAAACCACATGCCCCCCGCCGAGTGCAAACCCAAGGACCCAAGTGGAAAGGATGCAAACAAAAAACATCGCCGCCTTACTGGTTCGTCCCTGGTAATAATGTCCGGCACCGGGCAGCAACCAAGCTAAGAAAGCGGCAAGAGATCGATTGCGAAGATCGACACGGAGTCCATCGACCGCGATCACGTTGTCTTCATTGGAGGGCATGAGCTTCGTTTGCTTTCAATATTTCGTGGGCAAGTAATTTTTGTTGATGGGTTTCGGAAACCAAGCGGCTATTGTGCGGAAAAGCGATAGCGGGCGGTAGCCGAATCTGAACGCGGATCCGAAATCCACTTCGTCAGTGGCGTCGATCGATGGGTCATTCGCATTCTCACAGACGATCTTGGTCTTTCCTTCACGCTTCGTTTTTCGATACGGTTGGCGACCATGTTCCGTTGCGGCTCTCAGCAATGTTGGCCCCGTCGTTGACGCTGCGGATCTACCTTGACGCCCCTTTGGTTGGTTTCTTATTTAACAGAATCCATGCCTGATCTTCCTCCATTTTGATGGCCTTCGCTATGACCCGGATTTTGTTGAACTCTACCCTGTTTGCTTTCTTAACCTTCGCAACCGTCGGCTGTGGCGGTGGAGCGGATGTTGCCGAGCAAGCATCGCACGATACAAAGGTTGCTACCGCATCCACCAAGTCGCCTGCCGAAACCTCGGCAACCGACGTCGTGAGCCAATTCCTCGATCAAGTTCGTCGTGGCGGAGAAGACTCCGGCGCCGGTGATTTGCTGACGCAGCGAGCTCAATCGGAACTTAAACGAATCGGTCGCACGGTCCAGCCCATCGGTTCGCCCGATGCTCGATTCAACGTGACCCAGGCGCGTGAAGTGCCTAACGAACCTAATTCGATGCTGGTGCAAAGCATTTGGACCGAACCCGGCCCCGAAGGCACCCAAAACGACTTCGAAGTCGTCTGGGCTGTGCAACGCGAAGCTGCGGGTTGGCGGATCTCGGGACTTGCGATGGAAATCGATCCTACAGAGCCTCCGATCGTGATCGACTTCGAAAACGGCGATGAAATGGCCAAGCTGTTGGCAGGAACCGAAGAGTCCGAAACCGCCAGCGAAACTGCCTCTCAAGCGGCCAAACCGGGCTCAGAAGAGCTTTCTCGCTAATAATTCTGGCAAAATTTATCGTTGCCTTTTGTTCACTGCTTTGCCCCGCATTCTGCTGAGGGCAATCACCACCCGAACGGCCTGTTCTGGCCGGAAAAATCGATACAAACCCAACCAAAACGCTTCAATTTGGCGGGATTTTCGCAGAATCTGGGCTGCAAGCTTACCTAGATTCACATTTTGGATGTCGCGGCACACGAAATGCCGGATTTCGTCCGCCATCGAATTCAAGCAAAAAATCCTTTGAAGGATTGGATTGGGTGGATTGACACGATTTTTCCCAAGGTTACTGTAGCGGCGAAATTGCGCGGGCCGTAAATTCCACCCATCCCCCCTATTTTAATAGTGGGGGGCCTGGGAGTCGGTTCGATGATCTTTCGGTAGTCGATGATGTTATCGGCGGTTGGATCGACGCGATGGGCCGTGGGATTGTGGCCTAAATCAATTTGATGTGCGAATTCGGATCGCACCAAACTCCGAACACTTGGGAGATCTTTATGAATCGGACTGTGGTGAGCGGCATTGCCGCATTCGCACTGTTAATCGGTGCGGCAGTAGTAACAAGCGAAACCGCTGAAGCAGGACACCATGGCGGTGGACTTTTCAGCAGACTGCACGCCAAACAGTGCGGCGGTGGATGCGATCAACCGTCGTGCGGCGGTTACGCAGTTCAAAAAAGCTGTGGCGGTGGATTGTTCGCACGTCTGAAGGCCAAGCACGCAGCTCCTTGCTGTGCCGCTGAACCTGTTTGCTGCGAACCAGCACCAGCTCCAGTTTGCTGCGAGCCAGCACCAGCTCCTGTTTGCTGCGAACCAGCGCCAGCTCCAGTTTGCTGCGAGCCAGCACCTGTTTGTGCTCCAGAACCAGCTTGCTGCCCAGAGCCAACCTGTGGCAAGAAGCATTGCGGCTTGTTCAGCAAGCTTCGCAATCGCAAGAGCAGCTGTGGATGTGCAGCAGAGCCAACTTGCTGCGAAGCAGCTCCTGTTGTTGAAGCTCCTTGCTGTGGTGGCGACGTTGCACCTGTAGCAGCTCCTTGCTGTGGTGGCGAAGTTGCTCCTGCTGCTATCGAAAGCAGCGAAGGCTACGACCTTGCTCCAGGCGAAACTCTCGTTCCTGGTAGCGTTTCCACCGGTGCTGAAGCAGCCGCTGCTCCAGCTCCAGAAGCTGCACCTGCACCTGCTCCTGTTCCAGAGAGCAGCAGCGATGCACCTCCAGCTCCAAAAGCTGACGCTAACACCGACATCTAGTCGAAATCGGTTTAGCATTTTAGGATGCTGAACCTCTGCAAATATTGAAACCTCGTCGATCCGCTTGGATTGACGAGGTTTTTTTTATGCGTTATTGAGTTTGCGAAACACGTCGCATTGCGTCAGTGATCGAGGGTTGGCGATTCACCCAGCAGCTCAATGATGTCGTATCGTAATCGGCTGACGTCGTTCTGGTCATCCAGATCGTCGGGCTTCAAATACAGATGGTTCGATTCCGTACCGAACTCTTGCGGGGCATCCTGCACGTGATACCACCTAGGCGTGGTCACTGCGGTGGAGCCTTGATCGTCTTGGGTGATGATACGAGGCTCAAATTCAGATTCGCTTTGAACCCAAACCGATGGGTCAATCAGACGATCCGGCTGCGTCTTGATCTTCGCAAGCAATGCGGGCAACGATTTTGCATTGAATAATCGCTTTTCATGCATGGGACCTAAGTCGCTGACGATCATCGGCACGCGATGGTGGCAACTTCGCAGCGGCCCCGCACGATAGCCGATCGATTGATTTTGCCCGAGACTAAATCCGCTGGTTCCAACCAGCACCACAATTGGATCCAAGTCGGCAGCGTACTCCAACAGCAATGCCAACATCCGATCCAACAGTCGGACTTGGCAGCCATAGGTTCGCATCCAGGCGACGGCAAGATCGGGGTGTGATTGCTCGGTCAGCTTCAAATGCGGCGGCAGAATGTCGGGGAAGACCCAGGGTGGCACCTCGCCATCAGGTTCACCGATCGTCGCATCGGATTCCGGCAATAGATCGACATCCTCGGACGGTTCGTCGGCGTACAGTTCGTCCGCGTCCATCGGGACAAGCCATCGAGGTGCATCCCAACATCGCACTAGCGATTGCGTATGCAGCCACCAAACGGCAGCAGGATTGGGATCTTCGATTCGTGTCAGAAGTCCCGCGAATAGTTTCGCCAAATGTGTTTCTTCGATTTCTTCGGCCGGTGGCGTGTCGGCATCCGGCGGGTCCAGGTCGATCAACCAAGTTTGATCAAAGTCAATGTCCAGCGACTGTTGTGGCAACCGAGAATCGTCGGTGATCAATTCGACAGGCCCCAGATCGTTCCAGCGTGCGATCCAGTGCTCGGGGTCATGCGATGGCGGCGGTTGCAACCAATTTGCCAACACCTTTAGCCCATCATCGTGCTCGGCGATCGCGCGATCCCAAACGCAGCCGCGGCTCGAGAGGAGGTCGATTGCGGGAGTTTCGTTCCACGAAGACCCGTAGCATCCGAGCGCGGAAGCCGCTAAGCCCTCAACGGAGACTACGATCATTTTTCGCTCATTCATGGGCGTTACTTTGACGAACCCGCGGATTCGCTACAACCGGACGATCCGGCAAAAGAGCCCGAAGTTCACCGGGCAGGATCTGCGATCCAAGCAGAACCTCTGTTGGCGTGACGTAGCGTTGAGGGTAACGCGTCCACCGGCGCGGCGTACAAGCCAATATGAATTCAATAACCGAATTTTCTGATCCACCCAATTGCGGAAACAAACCGAGCAATGAATTACACTTCGACTGTGGCTCCTTTTGGCATCCCGATGATTGTGCCCCCAATGAACACACCTCGCAATCCGAACGCGATCGGCGAATCTGTCGCAGCGGAATTGCCAGCCCCGATGCCGTTGCCGGATTTGATCCGCAGCGAGGTCTGGGATGTGCCATTTGATCATGTCACGCTTGCCGAAGCGGTGGACCGAATCGAATGCTTGGTTCAGCGACGAGTCCCAAGCTACGTGATCACCGCAAACCTGAACTACTGTATGCTGCATCATCGCGATCCTGAAATGGCTGCGATCACCGACGATGCGGACCTGATCCTTGCCGACGGGCAACCGATAGTTTTGCGTAGCCGATTGTCAAAGGAAGCTATCCCTGAACGCGTTGCTGGTAGCGAAATGATCTACCACCTTGCCGAGCGGTGCAGCGACAATGGCTGGGGCATCTACTTTCTAGGTGGCGAAGAAGGCGTGGCGCAGCAGTGTGCCAAAAAGCTACAAGCGATGTACCCTGGGCTCAAAATCTCGGGTGTCGAGTCGCCTCCGTTCCGCGTGCTAAACGAGAGCGAACAACGCGAACAAGATCAACGAATCAAAAAATCCGGAGCCGCAATTCTGCTCGTCGCATTCGGGCAACCCAAAGGAGAGAAGTGGATCCATGCGAACTACAAACGACTTGGTATTCCCGTTAGTATCCAGCTCGGCGCGTCGTTTGACTTTATCGCGGGAACCGCAAAGCGTGCTCCCGTCGTTTGGCAAAAACTTGGCCTGGAATGGGCTTACCGGATGTGTAGCGACCCCAAGCGACTCGTCCCGCGTTACGCTCAAAACGCTGCCTATTTGTTAGGTGCGTTGATCGAAGACTGGAAACGTTTGGTGACGAGCTGGGGGATGGGCGATTGGAGCAATCGCCCTCAACGCTAAAGCGTATGCCCCGTGTTTTGCCAAGGGCAAATTGGAGAGCAGCGGAACTCACCTGTGAGTTCCGAATCATTCGGTAAACATAACAAAAGTCTTGACGACTTTCGCTACGACCCTCTTTAGCTAGCCGCTGCAGCAGGCTTCTTTTTCGGCTTGTAGATTTCCGTGGCCGTGCCGAAGTGGACTTCGCCCGCGTTCATCAACGTCTCGCTTAAGGTCGGATGCGGATGGACGCTCTCGGTGATGTCGTGCACTTCGCAACCCATCTCGATCGCCAACACGGCTTCGGCAATCAATTCGCCTGCTCCGCTGCCAACGATGCCACAGCCGAGTACCCGTTGGGTCTCGGGGTCGACCAACCATTTGGTCAAGCCATCGGTGATGTTCAAAGCTTGAGCACGACCACTCGCCGCCCACGGATAAACTGCGACCTCGACCTTGCGACCAGCCGCTTTGGCTTCGCCTTCGGTCAAACCGGCCCAGGCAATTTCGGGATCGGTAAAGACAACTGCAGGGATTGCCACTTTGTCAAACGCTGCGGGTTTGCCCGCGATGACTTCCGCTGCCACGCGGCCTTCGTGCGTCGCTTTGTGAGCGAGCATCGGATCGCCCGCGACGTCACCAATCGCAAAAATATGTGGATCCGCGGTACGTTGTTGAGCGTCACATTCAATGAAGCCACGCTCATTGACGACCACGCTTGTGTTTTCCAGTCCGAGACCGCGAGTAACCGGACGACGCCCGATGCTGATCAGAACGCGATCGTATTTTTCATGGCCAAAGTGGGCGGGACCTTCGAAGGTCACTTGGATCTTGTCACCGTCTTCGGCGAGCGAGCCTACTTTTGTATTGAGCAGAACGCGGCCTTCGCACATTTTGTCGATGCGTTTGGCCAGCGGTTTGACGAGGTCGCGATCGGCTCCGGGTAACAAGCCTTCGCTGAGTTCGACCACGGTGACTTTCGAGCCAAGGTGAGCGTACACGCTGCCCATTTCTAGACCGATGTAGCCGCCACCGACAACCAACAATGTTTCGGGGATATCGGCAAGTGCGAGAGCACCGGTGCTGTCCATCACACGGTCGTTGCCGATGTCGAAGACGGGCGGCATTGCGGGCACGCTGCCGGTCGCGACGATGCAGTGATCAAACGTCAATTCGCCGCCCTCGGGGATCGATTTGTCATCGCCTTCGAGTTTCAGCGTTGTCGAGTTCAGGAACGTACCACGCGCTTGGATGACGGTCACGTTGCGGCGTTTTGCCAGTTGGCCTAATCCGCCCGTCAAATTTGAAATGACTTTCTCTTTGCGAGCACGCACTTTGTCGACGTCGATCTTGGGCTTTTCGTCGTACACGACGCCCCAATCTTCACGCAGTTCGTCCACTTCGCTGATCACCTTGGCCACATGCAGCAGCGCCTTGCTGGGGATACAGCCGCGGAGCAGACAGGTACCACCGAGACGAGGTTCGGCTTCGACAATCGTCACATCAAGGCCTTCGTCGGCAGCCAAAAACGCAGCCGCATAACCACCAGGACCACCACCGAGAACAACAACAGGACTATGCATCAGAGGAGATTGCCTCTCAAAAAACGACTAGGACGGTTCGTAAAGACAGCCCGTCGCAACCTACGAGATCGGTTGCGAGGCCGAGGGAGACGCCATTATAAACAGAACCGGCAATCTAAATTGCCGGTTCTGGTAAATGACAATGTACCGAGCGGGCTCCACACGGGGGTGGGGCTCCGGTACGCACGGGCAGCGCAGAATCGCGAACGCTTATCGTGACAAGAATTCGACGACGCTGTTAGCATCCACTGGCAAGCTGATGTCGCTCGCTCCGGGAAGTCCCAGCACGGTGGCCTTTAGGTTTTCGCTATCGAAAGTGACCCAATCCAGGGCGTCCGGCGACGCATTGGCGATCACACCACGATAAAGATTCTTCAAGTTTTCACGACCGCGAACTTCGATGATATCGCCAGGGCGAAGCTGGTAGCTGGGCTTGGTTACTTTCACGCCGTTGACGCGGAAGTGACCGTGCGTGATGCCTTGACGTGCTTGAGGGCGAGTCTTGGTGAAACCAACGCGGCGAACCACGTTGTCCAAACGACGCTCACACATCAAAAGCAACAATTGACCGGTGTTACCCGATTTACGACCGACAGCATCAAAGTAACGACGAAGTTGACGCTCGCCCAAGCCGTAATAGTGCTTGATCTTCTGCTTCTCCATCAACGCCAAGCCGTAATTGCTTGGACGACGTCCACGAACGTGCATCCCCGGCGGGGTGTTACGTCGGTCCAACGCACGTGCGGCACCGGCTGTTTCATAAAGAAGGGCGCCGAGGCGACGGTTGATTCTTGCTTTGGGGCCTGTATATCGGGCCATACTGCTTTACCTTTTTGCGTCAAAGACGCGGCTGGGGACATCGGCAGGAGGAAGCCGCTCAGAGATAAAATCTGCAAGCGAACTGCTGCCAGCGTGTGATCCGCATGGGGGACGGCGATTACCGCCTTCACCACCGGCTGGCGTCAACAATTGACACCAGGCGTTCACACATCGAATTCGAGGAAGCCCGAAAGTGTCGCGTCCTGGGGCGATTTTGACAAGAGGAAGCGGGGCTAATTGGGCTAGAAACGAGGAAAACAGGCCGAAATGGCCCATGTTTGCCGATTGCGGCGAGATTTCCACGCTCACCCTCGTTGCCGGCAGAGTGCAAAAGTCGAACTTAGCGGTCGATCTCGTATTCGGTGATCTTGCGGTACGCGGTCGCACGGCTGATTCCAAGCAATCCAGCTGCCTCGGGGACATTGCCGCCGGTACGCTCAAGGGCTTTGCGAATCAGTCGACGTTCCCACTCGTCCAGTCGGAGGGTGTCCAGCCGGCTCAAACCCGCATCACGTAGCCCGAGGTCGTCCGCTTCGATCGCCGGATCGTCGGCCATTACCACCGCGCTGTCGATCACGTTCCGCAGTTGACGAACGTTACCGGGCCAGGCGTATTCCAACAGACGCGTGCGTGCTTCGTCGCTCATCGCCAACAGGGGGCGACCATGTTGGCGGCGAAAGTGTTCGAGAAAGTGACCGACCAGCAACTCGATATCGTCGCCGCGATCACGCAGTGGCGGCACGAGCAACTCAAACACGCTGAGCCGGTAGAACAAATCTTCTCGGAAACGTTTCTCGCGGACAAATTCGGCGAGGTCACGGTTGGTCGCGGCAATCACCCGCACATCCACTAGTACCTCTTCGGTCGCACCGACGGGCAAAAATGGATGCCCTTCGAGGATTCGCAGCAGTTTTGCCTGGCCTTCGAGCGTTAATTCGCCCACCTCGTCCAAAAACAGCGTGCCCGAATGGGCCTGTTGGAACCAGCCAATATGGTCGCTGTCGGCGCCCGTGAACGATCCCTTGCGATGACCAAACAATTGACTTTCGATCAAATCGTGAGGGATCGCAGCACAGTTGACGGTCAACATCGGCCGCTTGGAACGCCGACTTGCGCGATGCACCGCACGGGCGACCAACTCTTTTCCTACCCCGCTTTCCCCGCGAATCAGCACGCTGCCGCTGGCGTTGCCAACGCGATCGATTCGTTCCTTTAGCTTTTGCATCACGCCGCTGGATCCGACTAGCTCGTCCGAATCGGCGTTGCGGTCCGCGATCCGTCGGCGATCGGCTCGCAACGAATCACGTTCAAACGCTTGGCTCAATCCGATCGACAACAAGCGTGCCGCGGCAACGGTCAATTCAAATTGTGACTCGCTGAATTTTGGTTCACGACGATACAAATGCAGCACGCCAACATTGGTGTCATCGCTTCCGACCGGGGCGTAGATAATGTCCGACCACATCGTATCCTTCGCAGTACTGCCGATTTCTTCGGCATCTAACTTTGCTGGATCGTTGATCCAAAGTGCTTCCCCGTTTTTGACGATCCGTCGTAGCAACGATTTTTCGATGGTCACTAGGTCGGCTGCATCGGCAGGTTCAACACGTCGCGGTTTCAACCGTCCGTCACCCGAATCGAATGACAACCCAACCACATCGGCGCCCGTGCGATCCCGTAGCAACTCGATCAACGTATGAATCACCTCATCGGGACTTTCACAGCGCAGCAAACTGAGACTTAGCGAGTACAGGTCAATCAAATGGCCAGTGGCAGCAACCTGCGCCAGCGGATCCTCGTCTTCCGCAGCCCAACGATGCTCGGTCTTCACCGATTCCCACGCAATGGTTTGGTTCAGCGAAGTTTCTTCGGTCGAATTCCCTTCCGGCTCCACCAACTCGAGCTCCGTGGCACCAATCTTGACCGTATGGTGGTTGAGCATCCGAGCGTGGTCGGTTTTTTGATCGTTGACCAAGGTCCCATTGCGACTGCTGGTGTCGCGTAAATGCCAGTTGCCATCCTCGAAATAGACGACCGCATGGAAACGCGAACTGACGGGGTCCGTCAGCATAATTTCACAGCTCTTCCCGCGCCCGATATGCATCGGCCGTTCAACATCGAGAGTAAATTGGCGGCCCTTTTGCGGCCCGCTTCGAACCATTAAATATGCTGTCATCTGTCGCTTCTTGGCGTCATGAACACTCGAATCCGTTCGAGTAGCCCGGTATTCGTTGCTTACGGTTGTAACAACTTGAACTTCAGTTGTCTCATTTTAAGACATCGTAATGTCAATTTGGGCCGGGAGGTAGCAAAAGAATACGGAATTAACAAGAGATTTCATTTCTCGCTTGTTCGCGTAGGGCATCCGCCATCGACGAGTCCCGATCACTTCATGCTGTGACGTTCGCTCTACGAAAACGCACACTTTTCTGTCAACGGCAGCCCGCAGCTTAGTGCTTCGTCGAGTACGAAAAATTGGGGTGTCTCATGTAATGGAGCTTGCTAAAACTCCCTGTTTCTTGGGTATGGGAGGATCTTCAGCAAGATCCGCTACCCCCCAAACCAAAGGCTGAGGAAGCACTAGAAAGGCTCGGCCGGTCTCGCGATCAACTTGTTTTCCTCGATCGCTTGCGACAGCGACTTCAGCGCGACCGGCAGCGGTTGCGGTTCACGCTCAAGTTTTTCCCACCACTGAGTGACCACATCGCCTGCGATCGCTGCATCGCTGAGTCGCCACAATCGGGTGGCTGCCGAAATCGGCAGGGCGTTGCGCGGCACGAGGTCCAATTCTGCGGCAGCTCGCAGCACCAACGGCACCGAGGCAAACGCCCATGCA
>CAXBHV010000113.1:0-10599 GCA_963974855.1 uncultured Rhodopirellula sp.
AAGTTGAAACCAAGGAATACGAGCACGGCCGAAATCCGGCCACCGGTCTCGTTGTACATTTTGCCGAAGAACTTTGGCCACCAATGGAACACACCGCCAAGGAAGGCGACCAAGGTTCCACCCACCATCACGTAGTGAAAGTGAGCGACCACAAAGTAAGTATCGTGCAAGTGCTGGTCGGTCGCGAGGGTTCCCAAGTGCAACCCGGTTAAACCACCAATCGTGAACAAGAAGATGAACGAGATGCCGTAGCACATCGGGCTGGTCAAACTAATCGACCCTTTGTACATCGTCGCCAACCAGTTGAAGACCTTGATCGCTGACGGAATCGAAACCGTAAAGGTCAACGCACTAAAGACGATGGTTGTCAGCGAGCTCATTCCGGCGGTGAACATGTGATGTCCCCAAACCAGGAAGCCCAGCAATGCAATCGCGATGGACGAGTAAGCGATAAAGCGATAGCCAAAGATGTGCTTGTGGCTGTGAACGCTGATGATTTCGCTGATGATACCGAACGCTGGCAAAATCATGATATAGACGGCGGGGTGACTGTAGAACCAGAAAAAGTGCTGGTAGGTCACCGGGTCACCGTTGAATTCAGGATTAAAAATCCCGATCTGCATCGTTCGCTCGGCGATCAGCAATAGCAACGTGATACCAAGTACCGGTGTCGCCAAAACCTGAATAATGCTGGTCGCGTACGTTGCCCATAGGAACAGCGGCATACGGAACCATGTCATCCCCGGCGGACGCATTGTGTTGATCGTGACGATGAAGTTCAAACCGGTAAAGATCGAGCTAAAACCGAGAATGAAAGCACCCATCGTGGCCATGATGACCGAGGTGTCCGTCGTCGTACTATAAGGAGTGTAGAACGTCCAACCTGTATCGAGTCCACTCGAAAACAGAGCCATGACGAAGAAGATTGCCCCGAACACCCAGAGGTAGAAACTACTCAAGTTCAATCGGGGAAAGGCAACGTCTTTTGCCCCCAGCATCACCGGGACTAGGAAGTTACCGAGTGCCGCCGGCACACTGGGAATAATGAATAGGAAAACCATGATCGCGCCATGCAGCGTGAACACTTGGTTGTAAATGTTGTTCGCGTTGGCACCTTTGAACATCCAACCGCTGGGGTCCATCAAGTGCAAGCGAATCGCGAGCGCGAGTAGCCCGCCGAAGGCAAACGCGACCGTGACCCCAATCAGGTACATCACGCCAATTCGTTTGTGGTCCAGCGTGAACATCCAACTCAGAATTCCCTTGGAATTCGTCAGATAGTTTTCTCGCTCGGTGGGAAACCCAGGGTCGCGAACGGTTCCAGCAGACATCTCAAATACCTCGTCGAACGCAGGAAATGCGTCAGTCTTCTATCGTTGAGCCGACAAATGTCGGTCGTTATTTCAAATGGTTTCGGTTCACAGCTTCATTCTGAAGGCTGCTGCGGTGAGGCTCAAGGACGTTTTTCTCGATCTACGAAAGACACGAGCGAAAAACAATCGTTTACGCCACCCGGTTTACTCAGTCTTTTCTTCTGCTTTTTCCTCGGCCGAAGCTTCGGGAGTCGCCACTGCGTTAGCCGACAGCGACTTGATGTACGCTACCAGCGAATCCAAGTCGTCATCGCTCAGTTGGCCCTTGTAACTAGGCATCACAGGTTGGAAGCCAGCGACCACCTTGGCTTTTGGCACGAGAATCGACTCGCGAACGTAGTTCTCGTCCATCATCACCTTCTCGCCATTGGCCAAGGCACGCATGGTCCCAAATGCGTCTTTGTAGGTTGGACCTGTTCCGCTGGTGCCATTGTTCGAGTGGCAACCGACGCAACCGCGACGGGCATACAGTTTCTCACCGTACGCTTCCAACGTGTCGGTACCACGACTGCTGTATTTTTTGATCCACGCGTCGAGGTCTTCACGTGTTTCGTGAACCACAACAACGGTTTGCATTTGCGAATGGTCTTGGCCGCAATATTCGGCACAGTACAGGTCGTAGAACCGGTAGCCATCGGGGGTGAATTGCCATTTGTCGTAATCCCATGCCGTGGCACTTTCTTTGGTCCACTGAGTCGCCTTGGCGAGTTCTTCGTCGCTGACTTTCTCGGTCACCTTTGTGGGGTGGAACCACATGTAGTTGTAACGACCGGGAACGATGTCTTTCTTGGCGCGGAACGCAGGGATATACAGACTGTGAATGACGTCACTGCTCTGCATGGTCAACTTAACTGGCTCGTTGACCAACAGGTGCAATTCAGGATGGTAGGTGCCGCGACCATAATCCATCGACCAACTCCACTTGGACGATTGCACTCCAATTTCGTTGGCACCTTCAGGAATGGTTCGCATGTCGAGATAAGCTCGGGCGCCCATCACAAACATGCCGACCATGAAAATGGAGGGGCCAATCGACCACAACAATTCGATCGGGGTGTTGTGCGAGACTTGGCTATCAGCCTTCTGCCCCTTAGCCTTGCGATACTTTGCAGCAAAGTAGAACAGGCAGATCGAGATTGGAATGAAGAAGATAAAGCAGACGACGGTGATGGCATAATAAAGCCAATCCGAGTCTGCAGCGAACGTCGACGCGGAATCCGGAAACCAAGCGTAGTCTTCGGTGTAATCGCTCAGCAGGGAAAATGCGGCAGGTAACATAGCCATCGTTTATCTGTTAGTCAGTTGCAAAATAAAATTTGGGTTCAAGCCGGTGTCGTCGCATTCGCTCCGGCGATTTCTCGATTGGTAGCAATCGAGGTTACGTTTCGGTTTTTACACTCGTGTCGTTTTCGTCAGCATCCGTCATCGCTTCCGGATCAATCGATACTCCCTTGCGGCCCAGCCAATATGGCGCCAGACAGGCGAGCATCAATCCAACCATGGCAGCACCCCCGAGTCGCATTAGTCGCCAAGCGTGCCAGGTGTAACTATTGGAATCGGGATCGTAGCTGTAACACCACTGGATAAATTGGTCGACTGGTGACCCCACTGTTCCTTCGCCCGCTTCGACAAGTGCGAGTTTCAGTTGATCGGTAGGAAAGTCGATTGCCAGCGAGTAACGCGAGATCACGCCTTGAGGCGAGATGAACGCGAGCATCGCAGGATGGTTGTATTCTTTAGTTCTTGCGTCGTATCGGTAACGAAATCCAAGCACATCAGCCAGTTTGGTGATCACCGGTTGTTTTGCGGTGCAAAAGGCCCAGCCCTCGGCGGCTTTAGGATGATTCGTTAGTTGTTCAATGTATTTTTGTTTCGTCTCGCGAACTCGCTCGGTCGATTCTTTGGGGTCGATGCTGACCGTCAGAATCTGGAAGTCTTCGCCAATTTTCAGATCAAGCTTGTTGAGCGAATCGGCCAAACGATTCAGTTGCACGTTGCACAGCATAGGACAATTGCTGTAGTTCAGCGTGATGATCGTTGGTCGTTTGCTATCGATGTAATATCCGGTTTTTGTTTTTCGTCCGAGCGAATCGAGCAGCGGCAAATCGAGCGGCACAAGGTCGCCCAGGTTTTGATCGACTGTGATTCCGCGAGCTTCGAGTGGCAACAAGTTGTTCGTGACGGGGGCGTTATCACGCACTCCACCGTCTTGTGCCATCGCCGCTGGGGCGGTGGCGCACAAGCCGAGCACCAACAGCATCACCGCAGTGATGACGTTGCATGTTCGCGGTTTGTTGACTGCCCGGAGGGCGCCAGCAAACCTACGCTTTGTTTGGATCAACTTGGTCATTCGATGCTTTTTTATCCGCGTCTTTCGTTTCGTCTTCTTTGCTTTCTGCCACGACAAGCTCCATTGCCTTGTCGATCGGGATCGTGATTTTTCCAGTTTCCTCGTCAACACCGTAAACCGAAATGCGTTCGGCTTGCTGGTTGAGCACCTCGTTTTGACGTTGATAACTGCCCATCGCACTCTTGGCTTCTAGGTGCCACTGCGAGATTGAGAAGTAAAATACCTGAACCGCTAAAGCGGTAACCGCAGTAACGACCACCGAGATCACTCCGACAGTGAAAATGCGGCTCACATTTAAGTCATCGTATTGGGCCATAACTATTCTAAATCTGTATCAAGCGTTTAATGCGAGTGAATAAGGGGGTGTCTGATCCGCTAAGGATCCAGGGACTAAATATTTTCGAAGGCCATCGATTCGGCCAGTCGTGGATCGCGAACTGCCACAATCCGTGTTTGGCTGGCGACGCGAAGGACCAAACCGACAATCAGGGCGACCATTCCCAATACGCACAATACGCTGGCCACGACCCCGAGAGCTCCTCCGGCTGATCCATGAGCACCCGGCACGCCAGCGTGAGCCTCAGGCATCACCATCCAGTAAATGTCGATGTAATGCATTACCAGGACGTAAAACGCCCAGAAAAAGATCCATCGTGGACGGCGACGAACGTACATGCTCATGGTACCGAGAAACGGCAACATCCAGTGCAAAAAAACCAAGACTAGCGACAAGGTGCCCCAGGTTCCCAATTGGCGGTGGTACAACCACTCCGTCTCTTCGGGGATGTTCGCGTACCAGATCAGCAAGTACTGGCTGAACGAGATGTAGGTCCAAAACGTGATAAAGCCGAAGATCAGCTTGCCCAGGTCGTGATAGTGCTCGACCGTCACTTCGTCTCGCATCGCGCCAGCTTGCTGAAGCAAATAGGCGGCAACGGCGAGGATACAGTGAGCCGACAAGACCGCACCGGCGAACAGGTAAACGCCGAACATCGTCGAGAACCACATCGGAGCCAGACTCATGACCCAATCAAACATCGCAAAGGTCATGCTGCCACAGAACAACATCACGGCGGGGCCGCTCCAGAATTGCATGCGATCCGTCGCAGCGCGTTCGCCCGTCTCGTCCTGTTCCACGCTGCCGCGGAAGTAGTAGACGGCCAAACCGATCCAAATTGCAAAGTAAATGCAGGCACGGACAGTGAACCAGTCCTGCGAAAGCCACATCGTTTTGTTGGCCCACATCGCTTCGTTCAGATGGTTATCCTGGGCAAACGATGGGCTGTCCCAGCGGTAAAGTGCGGCGTCACTCGTCCACAGCGTGACCAGGATTGGCAGAAACAGAACCGCCATCGGGACGATCATGACCATCACCAATTCGGCGATCCGGCGAACCACCGTGCTCCATCCGGCTCGCACCAAGTGCTGGATCATCACGAAAAACAGTGATCCTAGCACGAGCGTCAAGCAGTACATGAACGCTGCAAGGTAGGCTGACATGCCGAACTTGGGCTGTTCAACGCCGTATGTTGCAATCAACCAGCCCACGATCAGGACCAACACACCGCCGATACAAAGCGGAAGGCTGAGTGCCGACAGGGAGGCTGGCAATTTGAAGGCTGGGTCGTCAGCCGGTTTGATGGCCGGTGCGTGCTTGGACATCTGTAGTTCAGCAGTAGGATTGAATTGATGTAAAAACGTTCAGGGTGAAGTCACAAGGACCTCGTCATTCGAAAGCGAGGGCAATCGAACTACTATTGGGCGGCAGCCTTAGCGGCTCGCTCTTCTTCTTTTTTGCGTTCAGCTTCGGCAGCCTCTTTGAGCTGCTTGTCCACTTTGTTTTTTTGCTTTTCGACTTTCGCCTTCTCGCTGGCGGGCACGAGGTCCATCGACGCGTTCTGGCTCTTCTGCAGAGCGCGAACATAGGTCACGATGGCCCAGCGGTCTTTGGCTTTGATTTGCCCGGCGTAACCTGACATCTTGCGAATCCCGTTGCTAATCGTGTTGAACAGCTTTCCGTCAGGATATTGGTCACTGTAAAGCACATCCTGGTGCAACGATGATGGCGGAACCCATGTCGACGCCATGATCTTTTGAGCTCGCTGATTCACCAATCCGTTGCCGCGTCCATCCATTCCATGGCACACCGAGCAGTAGATATTGAATTGTTCTTGCCCTTGCAGCATGACCGCTTCGGAAACTTCGACTGGGTTTTTATCGAGCCAGGGCGTCGTTTCCATCACACTCTTTTCCGCCGGAAGATCTGCTCCCGCAGCAGGCTCTTCTCCTTCGGCCGCAAGCGGCGTCAAGTAAGTCCGCACCAAATGCTCGGCACGATCCGAATCCACCTGTGAAAACTTGTCCATGTCGATGCCGGTCAAGAAGTCCAGATCGGCGTCCACTTGGCCGCGAGCGACGGTTCCTGGAACATCGGGCCGCATCGCACGATTGTCCGCAAACAACGATGTCGTTTGTTGAGCATCACGAGCCGGCGAAAAATCCATGTCAGGGAAGATATGGAATCGCGGTTCGCTGCTGTTCGTGACACGCATCTTGGCGACGATCAACGCAGGGATGATCGACAAACCAATCAGCACGCACAAACCGACAATCAGAAATTTCGGTATGGTCGTCGGCGAGTCGTCATCGACAACGGTATTGATGTATTCCGTGCCCGTTTCGCCCAACAGTTTCTCGACACCCTTGGCATCAAAGCTTTTGTCTTTCGAATCGATGTACAGAAAGAAACGATCGTCAGTAACGCGGTCGAAACGAGGATCGGTGAAGATCGGATTGCTAAAACGAGGCAGTCCGTTGAGTGCCCACATCCCGAAGAACGTGCAGAACGAAGCAAACAGAATCGTCAACTCGAACGCGACCGGAATGAACGCTGGCAATGACAACACATATGGTTTGCCCGAGATGATGTAGGGATAGTTAATCCCATTCATCCAGATCTGCATCGCCAATGCGGTGCAAGTCCCGGTCAATCCACCGGCCAACGCCAACCACGGCAAAACGGTCGGCTTGATTCCCAATGCCTTGTCGATTCCGTGAACGGCAAAGGGAGTGTAGGCGTCGGTTTTGGTGTAGCCGGCATCACGAACTCGCCGACATGCGGCTAGCAGTGTGTCGACCGTGGTGAACTCGGCGACAATCCCGTGAATCTTCTTTTCGTTTTTATCGTCTGACATGCTTACCGTCTGACATTCGCTATCAATGAAGAATGAAGTCTGTTTTGGTTTTCAGCGGAACTCAATGCCCGCGCTGTAATGTTTTCTAGTGGTCGCTTGGCGTTGCGGATTCCCGATGAGCCATGTGGTGCTGCTTCGCCAATGTTGACTTGGTTTCCGCCATGTTGATCACAGGCATCAACTTGCAGAACAACAAGAACAGGGTAAAGAACAGACCGAACGAACCAATCAACATCGACCAGTCAACCCAAGTTGGCGAGAAGTACGCCCAAGCACTTGGCAAGTAGTCACGTGAGAGGCTGGTCACGACGATCACAAATCGCTCGAACCACATCCCGATGTTCACAAAAATTGTGATCAGGACGATGATCCACGGCGTGGTGCGGAATTTCTTGATCCAGAACAATTGTGGACTGATAACGTTACACGTCACCATCGTCCAGTAAGCCCACCAATACGGCCCAAAGGCACGGTTGATAAACGCATATTGCTCGTCAGGAACTTGCCCATACCAAGCGATGAAGAATTCAGTCCCGTACGCCAGACCCACGATCGACCCCGTCGCCAAGATAATCTTGCACATGTTGTCCAAGTGGCGAATCGTGATCAGTTTCTCGAGCCCAAGCATGCTTCGTGCGGGGACCATCAAGGTCAGTACCATCGCGAAACCGCTGAAAATCGCCCCGGCCACAAAGTAAGGTGGGAAAATCGTCGTATGCCAACCGGGAACTTGCGAAACCGCGAAGTCAAACGAAACGATCGTATGGACCGAAAGAACCAGCGGTGCTGCGAACGCAGCAAGCAACGCGTAAGCCTTTTCGTATCGCATCCAGTGACGCGACGAACCGGTCCATCCAAGCGACAGAATGCCGTAAGCCATACGGCGATATTTATTCTTTGAACGATCGCGGAAGGTCGCCAAGTCGGGAACCATCCCCATGTACCAGAACAACAGCGAGACGGTTCCGTACGTGCTGACCGCGAAAACGTCCCACAACAGCGGACTGCGGAATTGAGGCCACATCCACAGGTTCAAACTCGGATACGGAGCCAACCAGAACGCCAACCAAGCACGTCCAACATGAATCCCCGGGAATGTTCCCGCACACGCCACGGCGAAAATCGTCATCGCCTCGGCAGCACGGTTGATACTGGTTCGCCATTCTTGCCGAAACAGGAACAAAATCGCACTAATCAGCGTTCCCGCGTGACCAATACCGACCCAGAAAACGAAGTTGACAATTGGCCAACCCCAGAAAATCGGTGACCGGTTACCCCAGACACCAACACCGGTGTAGAAGAGGTATGCGATACAAATTCCGAGCCACTGAAGCAGCGCGAATGCGATCAAGAAACCGATCACCCAGCCTTTGCTTGGCTTGGTTTCAGCAACTCGGCATACCGTTTCGGTAATATCGTGAAAGGTCGTATCGCCGAGCACGAGCGGAGCGCGCTCGCCAGGTCGTTCGACGGTATTGTCCAATCCGTTCGGGATGGCAAGGGACATGGTTTGAAAGGGGTATCGAGTTAGGGATTAGAGAGTGATAACAGGCGGTTCGGCTGCACCGCGACTCGGGTGAATCACCCCAGTGACGGAATTAGCCAATCCAAGTCTTACTTTTTGGGTTCATGGTCATCGTCGTGACCATGCTCTTTATCGTGATTCTCATCGTGCTTGGCAGCGGCCGCATGATCGGAATCATGGTGGTCACCTTCGCCGTGGCCTTTGTGGTCGCCGTGACCTTCGTGGCCATGGTGCGGCGATTTCATCTCAGCCAAGTCGACCAATTGATTGCGGGTCATCAATCGAACGTGCGGGTTGCGAACGCGAGCCAAGTATTCCGTGCGTGGCTTGATGTTCAATTGGCCTAACATACCGTAACTGCGAACGTCGGCGTGCTTCTTGGACACCTTCGAGTTCGGGTCGGCAACGTTACCAAACTCAATCGCATTGGTTGGACATGCCGATTGGCAAGCGGTGACGATTTCGCCATCGGCAACCGGACGACCGCCATCTTTGCGGGCGTTGATCTTGGCACCTTCGATACGCTGAACACAGTAGGTGCACTTCTCCATCACTCCACGACCGCGAACGGTCACTTCGGGATTGAGCACCAAGGCTTGCAGCTGACGACTGGCCGATTCGATCGAACTTGGGTAGGCCTTGACGCCGTAGCCCACGCCGACTTCTTGGTTGTAGTTAAAGTAGTTGAAGCGACGCACTTTGAATGGGCAGTTGTTCGCACAGTAACGTGTACCGATACAACGGTTGTACGCCATCGCGTTCAAACCTTCGTCGGTGTGCACAGTGGCCGCAACAGGACAAACTTGCTCACAAGGGGCCGTTTGCCAGTGCACTTGGACAAGTCGATTGCCATACCCCATTGAGGCAGGAACGGCTTTTCCATTTCGATTTTCTGAATCGGTTCTTGCCACAATGAACCGCCATCGTCCTTGCCCACCTTGGGCACGTGAGGGCCACGCACTTCGGCGAACTCAGGAACCTTATCGAGCAACTGAACGGTACCTTCGCGAATCAACGAGAAACTGCGACGCTCGGTTTCCTCACGTCCCCGCTCGTCAATGGCCCAGTGATCTTGAGTGGTTGCAAGCTCGTATTCGCTAAAGCGAGGACGAGCTTCGACCTTGTAGGAAACGAGCATCTGATCGCTCGTTCGCAGCGGCGAAACATTAGTCCCGACTGCATCGATGTCCTCTTCGGTGAACCCGCCCACCATGCCCGCTCGCTTGCGACCGTAGCCGATAGCCACAGTCACAACGCCGGGGGCACAACCAGGCAATTCGTAAACAGGCATTTCGATCATGCCGTCACCTTGGGTCAGTGCGATCATCAAACCGTGATGAACACCAAGCTTCTTGGCGGTCGACGGGCTGATCAACGCGGCGTTGTCCCAGGTCAACTTCGTCAGAGCTTGAGGCAATTCTTGCAGCCAGCCATTGTTGGCAAAGCGACCGTCATAAATCCCATCCGCAGGAACGAAGATGACTTCAAAATCATCCTGATCCAACTCGTCAACCGAAATTGCGACAGGTGCCTTGCTGGTGAGAGCCTTGTCTTGCGTGTTGGCATTGAGTTCTTCGCTGACCGTTAAATCTTTTGCATAGCCATCGTGCAACAACTCTCGCCAAAGGCGATTACTGAGCGACGAACCTGACACGCCATCCGCTGTGCGGCGAACGATTTCCGATCCCTCAACCTCTTTTTCGCCCAACATCGATGCAAGAACTTCGATCGCAGCACGACCGCCGAGCAGTGGCAAAATCTGAGGCTGGCAAACGCCATAAAAGCCTGCGTCATTGACCACATCGCCCCACGATTCGAGCGGATGAGCCAACGGCAGCGACCAAGTGCATGCCAACCCAGTTTCGTCGTCGTATTCGCCTAGATAGATAGTATTTTCAACTTTACTGATCGCCGACAACAGATCCACATCGCCTGGAGCGGTTACAACAGGATTGCCGCCCAAAATGAGCAGCGACTCCACTGCACCGTCATTCATCTTCTTGACCAAATCGCCCAGCGAGACCGAACCGGCAACTTCACCGTCGACTTCGGGAGCAAATTTTTGGATCTTGCCAAGCGAACCAAGCTTCTTGTTCAACGCGACGCCTGCTGCGATTGCTTCGGCACCAAGATGCTCGCCAACCACCACGACGGCAG
>CAXBHV010000114.1:0-10590 GCA_963974855.1 uncultured Rhodopirellula sp.
TAGAACACTCGCCAGATTCCATGTTGGCGATCGTTTTCAAACACGCTGCCATCGACCCAGATTTTCATAAGTTAAGAGGGGTCCGATGTGTGGAATCAATGGGTTGCCGGTTTAATGAATATATCATATTTCCAAAGCGATTCAGTGTGTTCGAGTTGTGAGCTGAGTTTCGCTGTTCCCTCCGGTATCGATCTTCGGCAAATTTATTTCTGGCGTTTCCCGCACGAGCGAAAACTCATGGATTCGAAAACCAATGGTCGCACGTTTTGAGAACAGTCCTAGCGGCTCCGCTTGGGTACTAAGATTTAGCTGAACGAGAATTGCTCCGTAATCTGTGATGCAGCGGCGTACCGTAAAGGGAGGGAGTGAGACGTGCAAGCGTGTACGATTTTCAATCTTTTGATGAAGTAATTCTGTTTGTCCAATCGAAAGCGTTAGCCAGAACGTGTCTTCAAGCGGGGGGGCTAATTCGATCTCGAGCCCCAGTTGCTGCGGAGGCGACTGGTGCTGCGGGGGCGGCTGGCATGGCAGTACGATCACACTGGCGTGGCTATGCATTTGCGTATAGTCGTTGGCCGAATCTTCTGCCTCAACGAACGTTCCTGAATGCATTTGAGCAAGCGACTCAAGCGAAATCGAGTTCTTTTCAGAGTCCAACCTTAGCGGGGCAACTTGCTCGAAAATCGCCTGATGATTCAAGCGGAGGTTGTCGTCTGCCTCGCTCGGCTTCACTTCGATGCAAGTTAGTTTCGTTGGCTGATGGCGATTTATCACGTTTTGGATGGCGTGATCTGTACCGAAGGGAATCTTCAGATCGTCTGGCACAGCGACATTCAGTCCTGCTTTCCGCCATGCGTTTGCTTGGCCAAGTATCAACATCCAATCATCAGAGATGTTTCGGGATTGGATATAAATCCATGCGTTCTGTGGCAGAGTCAGGTTGCCATTGGCGAGTTGCAGATTCCGCCCTTTCATGGGGCGGTCTCCTTCATCCGAAATCCAGCGGTCGTTGTTTTGAGGATGAACGACAGCAAAGACCAAAAGGAAAGCCGAGACGGCGACGCAGGCTAGCTCGACCCGCCGGCTCCAAAAACAAGCGAGAACACTTGCAATGAAACAGCCTTGCAGAAAGATGATCGCATAGTTGATGAATGCGTTAAATGCGAACATTTTTCCATCCATCATGTTTCCCCATTTGATGGTCAATATCAGAGACACGATGCAGGTCAATAACAGTGATGTGCTCCAGCGCAGCGATGCGTTCGAGGTCGTGTTGTGTTTCCATGCATACGCGAGTCCTAGCAGTGACGCGACGCTAGCGAGAATCCATGAACTGAAAATGAACGGATAGGTTTGCAAGGTCGTGGTAGAGTCGCCAGCCGGTGGTAAGTCATGGAACCCCCAGTAGCGATAGAATTGAATTAGATAATGGAGCGATTCTTTTACCGATCGATCCGGTTCGTGGTGGTTTCGTAGATGGCTTAATATCGACGCGAGGTTGCTGTCTCGTAGCAAGGTCCAGTCAATGAAAATCGGGATTAGGAATGGGACTGTGATTGCAGTCGCAATGCCCACATCTTTTTTCAGCAGCGTTAGGCGAAGCCGATTTCGAAGGCGATCTGGTCCCTTGTGGCTTCCGTAAACCAGGCCCACTAGGACTGCGAGCGTAGCGGGAATGACAAACAAGGGTTGTGCCACGTGCCCGTGTACAGTGAAACAAGCCGACAGCGTGAAAAGCCACAGCCATTTTCTTTCCCCCGCCAGAATCGAAGCGGTGGATAGCAGCATGCACAGGAACGGCATTAGCAGTTGGTTGGGAGGCCAAATGCTAATAAATGCTTGTTCCGAAAATTGGAAGTGAACGAATCCCAAGCTGGCGCAAAGCAGAACAAATTGCCAACGCTGCGCGTGAGTGTAAATCACACAAAGAGCGAGTGACCAGAAGGCTGTCTGCAGCAGCATACCTGTAAAGAGTTGAGCGTTGTGTTCCTCGGGACAGATGCCAAGTCCGTAGTGAAAGACTGCTTGCCCCCAAGCATAAACGTAGAAAAACGCGGGACCAGGGTGCGAGAATCCCCAGCGTGAATAGTTCCCGTAGATCTCACGAAACTGCATCGCATCTGCGATCCTTAGGCTGTTTGCCGCGAAGTCGCTTTGCTCATCAATAGGCCGCTGAAAGTAAGGTTCAAATCCCTGGATCGTTAAAAGTGATGCCGTCACAAAGAACGAGACAAGAAAGCATCGCCAAGTTGAAATAGAGGTGCGGGGATTCATTTCAAGTGATACATCGGTTCTTTTAGCGAGACAGCTCAATCGCGGTCCTTGTAATCAACGGGATTGTCGGTGAGTCGTTTCGAGACATCCCCGGCAGCACTGCCTGTTTACAACCTTGGACATTTGCGGCTCTGCAGATCACGTTGACGATTCTTTTGTTCGGCAAATGCGATCGCAAATTCGTCGATAGTAATCAGCAATCGTTCTCGGTACCGCCATGCATTCATCCCGGTACATCAAGTGGAGTACTTTGCGATCGGTCTGCGGAAACCTCCAAAATTGCAAACTGTCGAATCTCACATTTCGCCAAAGGTGAAACAGGTAAAGATAGGGAGCTCTTTTTAAATTGGCAGTTCCGCTTACCCTGATCGCTTCATTAATGACATCGAAGTGTTCTTGCAGCCGCGCAAACTCTTTTTTCGAGTCGTGTTGGTGCTGATTGGTGTTTTGGTGAACGCGAGTGTAATTGAGTGTTTTGCTTTCGAAGTACACCGAGCCTTTTTCGAGCAGACGGATCCAGAATACACAATCACCGCAATACCGCATCGAATCAGGGATCATTGCTTCGGTCACCGCTACTCGTCGGAAAACCGCACCACTTGCGTTGGGGACCGAATTCCAATACCGCATGCGTTCGAAAACCTCGGTTTTGCCATCCACGATTTGATTCGGGATGCTGCGATTAGGGCGTAGTCCTAGCTCATTACCTTGGCTGTCGATCTGCATCGAGTTGCAATGAGCAAGGACGCATTCGGGGTGTTGTTGTAATGGCGCGATTAGAGTTTGTAATAATTCGGGGGCAGCTGCATCATCGCTTTCTGCGATCCACACAAAGGAACCTTGGGCAAATCGAAATCCCTTCTTCCATTGTGCAAAGGGACTGCCGCTGTTCCTTTCGTTGATTTCAATATGTGAAACTTTCGGATGAGAAGCATACTCATTCAGGATCGAGACACTCGTGTCGGTGCTGCAATCATCCAGCAGGATTAGTTCGAAATTCTGAACGGTTTGTTTCAGGATGCTATCGATCCGCTCACGTAAAAACGCCGCGTGGTTGTAGTTCGGAACGATGACGCTGACCAGCGGAGCTTCGGTCATGATTGCCGCTCCGGGTTACTGAGGACGGATTGCATCGTCTCTAGGAGTGCTTGGCAGTTGCGTTCGGGGCGATGATCCTGATCCACCCGGTGATATCCCGCTGCACCATAAGCGTCTGCCTTGCTTGAATGGTGATACAAATCGGCCAGAGCATCTGCAAATGCGGGGATATCGAGATACGGAACCGTTTGACCCGCGTCATCACGTACGAAGTCGGGGGCGCCGCCCGATTTTTCAAAGCAAACGATAGGTAATTTATGCGCAGCAGCCTCGAGCATGACGAGTGGGCACGGGTCTTCGCGTGACGTGAGTGCAAAAAAGTCAGCGGCATCAAAATAATGTTTCGCGTTAGCAACTTCACCGAGAAAATGAACGCGTCCGTTGACGCCTAGCCGCTCAGCATCAAGCTTCATTTGGTCGACGGTTCGATCACTTGTCTCGCGTCCAATCCATACAAAGTGCATGTCGGGACATCGATGTTGTGTCGCGGCCGCGATCATCGGGATAAACTCCGGTCCCTTCCGCCAACAATGGGTTCCTGCAGCGAGGCAGATCTTAGCTTCCTGATCAATGCCAAGCTGGCTACGGATGGTTTGGCGAATCGCTGTTCGTTCGCTGCTAGATTGGGTTGGGGTGGCGAAGTCACCGCAAAGCCATTCCGGTATCACCTCGATGAGGTTCTCGGTAATGGACAGTTCGGTGACTAATGCGTTCTTTACCGCAGTCGAAGCAGCAACAATGACTGCTGCTTGAGCCAGAGTTGGGGCAATGTCGGCAACTCGATCGTATTCTCGTAAAACCGACTCAAGTTCGTGGACGTGGATTACCGTCGGACGTGGTGTGGGGAAGGTATTTTGTACTCTTTGAAGCAGCGGAATCGAGGCGACCGTATTCGCATAAATCAAATCGGGTAGCGGTGCTCGGTTCACCCATTTAGCTAGTCGCGATTGGTTCAATGCATCGCCAAGTTGCATGCGTCGGGCTACTCGGCCGACAAAACTCGAATCCGCATTTTCGATGTTTACCCGTGTGTCGCAGAGGGTTTCGAATTCATCGAGCAGCGGACCGGAGTTGCCAAGCAAGCAGCGAACGCGGGCATGATTGTTGCGGACAAGCCAACGCAAGTAGTCCCATAGCAGAATCGGGGCGCCGGTCCGACTGGCTTCATGGCCAATGGCAAGAATGTTCACCGGAGCTGCAGTCATTGGGATATCAAGGTGTTGAGATCAGTAAGGAATCGAGAGGCAGCATGAGCTTTCAATTTATTAATTGCGTTGTTGCATTGCATGGGGGACGTTACCGAGCAACATGTCGCCCCATCGTCGGCAATCGAAGCTTCTGCTTGAGTGATCGGATAAGGTCCCGCAGCGTAGTCTTGCTTGCTGCGTGGCAAGAATGGGGGAGCACTGTTTCGTAAAGACCTTTCTGTGACTGATGAATCACGAGGTCATGGGTTCTTGTTTCGGGCGAGAGAATTGCGACCGCAAGTCCGCCGTACATCGAACGTGGAGGAGCCGTGTCAAATCCATCAAAATGAAAGACCCCCGAAATGAAATCAACTTCGACAAAGTGGACGTGCGGGCAATCATGCCACTGGGCCGCCAAGATGCCTTCGCGACACTCCGGGTGGAAACTGTCATGAAAGACGACATACACCGGACGGATAGGTTTGTATTGTAGCACCGCGTTGATATCGGAGCGTACACCCTCGAAAGTGTGATCGCCGTCAATCAGGACAAATCCAAGAGGCTCGTCGCGACGTGAGATCTCGTCTAGCAGTGATGGCAACAGTTGTTTTGAATCGCCCGTCAGGAACTCTACATTGTCGAACTTACTAGACAGTGTGTTTTTGCATTCAACCGAGCTGTCGATGGAGTAAACCTTTTTTACCTGTGGGGAAATGACCTGCAAACTGCCCCCTTTGTAGGTGCCAATTTCGATCGCAACCTCCGCTGCCGCTTTTTCAACCAGAGATGCGAACGCGTATTTTTCGCTTCGTGTCATTTGCCAATGCAGCGGCAGATTATCAAAAATGAATGTGGGATCATTTGGGGTGGAGCGAAGCATATTGACTTCTTTTGTTAGTCAGGCATTTGCCGCCGAGAATAGGTTGGGTTGATCCATGTTGGGAACGTTTATTTATTCACAATTTGAAGCAGGAACCGCCGTATTCGTGATCGGATTCTATCGCGAATGCGTTGCGGCGGCGCGGGGGTTGTAGGATCAGGCGACATCGCGCCGGAAAAGTGTTTAGGTAGTCGCAGACGAAAATTAGGATCAAATTTTTCCAGAGTTTCGACGTAACGGTCCAGGTAGGGACGCAGTAGAGCGTCGCGACCATAGGCAATTTCTGCGATCGTAACATCGGTGAAATGGATGAATACGACCGGTTCTCGGCCGTTGATCCGCACGCGTCCATCGATCGTTTCTCGACGGTTTTCGTGCCAGTTCCATTCGGCGATGTTGTAGCCGCGGTGTCGTGAAATGACGGTGTCTTCCCAGAGAATGGGGAGAAGATCTAAATACCTTTGATCGACGTACAGTCCATTTGCAGCGTCCTTGTCCATTCTCCAGAGGCATGCCTCGGACCACCATTCCAGCACCGACTGTGCCTCGTATCCCGCTCCGACGAGACCGGCTTGGAACATCCCTTCGGTAAAGTTCTTTTGGAAATTGACTTCGTCAGTCGAAGGCCGTAGCGCGCGGTAGTGCGGAGTCAGTAGCATGCTTCGCTTGGTCATATCGTCAAAAAGACACTGCGGATCTTCGAAGAACATCAGGTCGGGGTCGCACCACAGGACCTTTTGAGCCCCTCGCTGTAGGGCACGAAGCATTAGCTGTGATTTGAGTGCCCAACGCAGCGAGTCCGTTTTCTCTGTGGCCGCGAACCTCTGAATCATCTGTTTCGCGGCGGGTGCCTCTTCGATTTGCCCGAGGGTCAAGCACCATGTGGGAAGGGGGTCGCTGTCGTCAGCATCGACAACCAGGGCTGTAAAGTCGATTTTTTCATTCCACTGCATCAGCGATGAGTGCATCGCTTTGGCATAGGCTAAAAAAGAATGCGTCACGATGGTGACAATTGCATGGTCTTTCATGCTAAGAATCTTCCAGGGCGGAGGTGGGGCGATCGTGCTGCTCCCGCTCGTGCGTCATTGGAAATTGGTCGCCTTGATAAGCCCAAATGTTGAGTCGTTGGTCCATCCCGTAGGAGGCCTCTAGTTTTTGCAGCGGTCGTTCGGAAACGCTTTCAGTGACCAAGTGGTAACGGAATCCTTGTTGTTCAAGCACGGAAAGGATCTTGCTGAGACGTTGCGGGACGTGCAGTAGTGAATGGTATTCGAGCCACAGAGACTTAACGTTTCTTAGTTTCTCGTGGGCTTCGACAATGACATCCACCTCGGAGCCCTCGATGTCAATTTTCAGAAAGTCAACTTTACGATCTAAGAAGGGGCTCAGTCGCAACGTCTTTACACTAACCGTTTCGCCTGACTGTTCTCGTTGCGAGTGGGCGAGGTGGCCTGATTCGCTACCGGTGACGCGGAACTCCAATCGGGTTTCACTGTTCCAGAGTGCCGCGTTGTAAAGCTGAATGCGAGCCGATTGGTACGGTTGCATGTTTTTTTGCAGGACCGCAAAAATCTGAGGATCGGGCTCGAACGCGATTACATTGGCCTGGGGGAATTTCGACAGCCAGTACCTTGCCGCCATCCCAATATTGGCTCCACAATCAATGATGACGGGAGATTCGTCGTTGCAAGGAAAGTCGTAGCACTTGTTTTTGAAGATCTGTTGATGTTCCCACAGGAAGGTGTAGGCGTCTGTGAAATGGAAAGTCTCGCCACCAAGGTTGGCAATTCCCGGGACGTCGTTTGGGATCTTCTCAAGTCGCTGGATTTCGATTTCGTCGGGGGTTGGCGTTGGCTTTCGCGTACGGGTAGCAAATCGTCGAATGTGATCCATTACCGCGGCGGGGATCGTCCAACGCGCCGTGCTGCGGGCGATTGATTTAAGCTGAGCCGTAGTGGATTCGCTTGTTTCGTTTGCTTGGCTCATGCCGATTCCACTTGCTTCGAGTCGACGTCCCAATTCCCTTCGACGCGGAAAACCATATCACCAGGATGCCAGGGATACTCTTCTCGTTGGTGTTGGCCCATGCTGACTTCGAAGGGGCAAATGTCGGTTAGTTGCTCCAGTAACGTATCGCTTCGTCGATCGTTGAGCCAAGTCGTCAATGTGTACTTGCCCATATACAAATTGAACTCGGTAATCTTGCATTTCAAATGATGCGTTCCTGGACTCCAAATCGGACGGCTGTGTTCGCCTAGCAGCCAGAAATGGCAAACGGGGCGGCCCGACTCATCGCAAACCTGAAATGAAAAGCGAAGTCCCTCGCAATGCGTTTGATTCTCGATTTCGAAAGTGAACGCGATCTCTTCCCCGCAAATGTGGATGCCGGGTTCCGTCGTCTCGACAGTAGCACGACAGATGTGGGGCGTTTGTTTTGGTGCGTCGACTTGATAGGGTCTGCCGATGCAGTCGGCTCCAAACACGGTTTCGCTATACTCAGCGATCGCATTGCGAGTTGTGCCGAAATACTCAATCTTGCCAGCGGACAAAACCGCTGTTTTGGATGTCAGGGTAGCAATGGCTTGCAGGTTGTGACTGACAAACAGGATGGTGCGTCCTTCGGAAGCAACGGACTTCATTTTGCCAAGGCATTTTTTTTGAAACGCGTGATCGCCTACGGCCAGGACTTCGTCGACGACAAGGATTTCAGGATCAAGGTGTGCTGCCACTGCGAAAGCAAGCCGAACGTACATCCCGCTGCTGTAGCGTTTTACGGGAGTGTCGATAAAGTTTTCGACTTCAGCAAAGGCGACGATCTCGTCAAACTTTTTTTCGATCTCTCGGCGGCTCATCCCCAAAATCGCGCCGTTGAGGAAAATATTCTCGCGTCCTGAAAGCTCGGGATGGAATCCCGTGCCTACCTCCAGCAAACTTGCGACGCGACCGCGCAGGGTGACTCGCCCACGTGTAGGTTCGGTGATGCGGCTGAGGATCTTTAGCAGTGTGCTTTTGCCCGCGCCGTTGCGGCCAATAATTCCGACCACTTCGCCGGGGGCAACTTCAAACGAGACGTCTCGCAACGCCCAGAACTCTTCCACTTCGTCGCCTTGGATGATTTGCCGACCGCGGGCAAGGTCAAGCGACATCCGTTGAAGCCGTTTTAGGTTTCGTGCAACCGTGTCCCGAAACGTCGCGTACTGAGGCGATGTCGTTGTACGGTGCCCTACCCAGTAAGACTTGCTCAGGCTCTCCACGCAAATGATTGATTCTGGCATTGGGCGATCACGGCAAGTCGCAATAGGAAAGCAATGTTGTCAGTGGAACAAATGTAATAGGGAGGGGAGATCCAGTCTGAGGAACTAGATTAGGTCCGCGAAACGCTTTTCCATGCGGCGAAATTGCCAGAGTCCAAACCATAGAAAAAACACAGTGACCAGCAGGCTAACGCCAAAACCAGGCAGGT
The DNA here is from genome assembly GCA_963974855.1 of uncultured Rhodopirellula sp. Taxonomy (GTDB): domain Bacteria; phylum Planctomycetota; class Planctomycetia; order Pirellulales; family Pirellulaceae; genus Novipirellula. Next base: position 8,903 of record CAXBHV010000114.1, read on the forward strand.
ACAGTTCGCTCTCGCCTAGCAGGCACCAGCGAAACCCATCGATCACTCCTACGATGGGATTGAGCGAATAGATCAGTCGCCAATGCGGAGGAATGACGCTGCTGCTGAATCCGACCGGAGAAAGGTACAGGCCAAATTGCACGATAAATGGTACAATATACCGGAAATCACGATATTTCACGTTCAGTGACGTGATCCACAAACTGGGGCCAAGGCTGGCAAAAAACGCGAGTAATGCAAATGCTGGCAATAGCAGAATTTGCCAGCTGGGCGTGAATTGATACGCCAGCATCATGACAATCAGCACAGAAAAGCTGATCAGGAAGTCAAACATCGCGACGACAAGCGTTGCGACCGGCACAATCAGGCGCGGAAAATAAACTTTGCTGATCAAGTGGGCGTTGTTGATCAGACTATTGGAGGCGTCACTCAGAGACGTCGAAAAAAACGTCCATGGCAACAATCCGGCAAGCACCATCAATGCATAAGGGGCGTCGCCGTCACTGGGTAACTTGGCCACACGGCCGAAGATCACCGTCAAAATCAGCATCGTCAGCACTGGCCGCACCACGGCCCAGGCAAATCCAATCAGCGTTTGTTTGTAGCGAACGGAGATGTCTCGCCAGGCGAGAACTTGAAAAAGTTCGCGATATCGCCACAAATCACGCCAATAATTGCTCTCGGTTCGTCCTGCTTCGAGGATTAATTCGTATCTCGACAACGTCTACGGAACCAGATGCGGACTGATCTGCGTTAAAGAAAGCCTTTCCGATATGTCGCAATCGGCAGCAAGCCGTCTATTCTGTCTCGTGAGGGGGGGAAGTGGTCAGAGGCGGGCTCGAACCGCCGACACCGGCCTTTTCAGGGCCGTGCTCTACCAACTGAGCTATCTGACCGTTCAGAAAACGGCAATTCCGCTCACGAGAAAACGAATATTAATCCCTTTCGGCACATTCTTGCAAGGGTATGATAAAAGTTCTCGCGAAACGTTTTACTGGTCGTTGCCATTCAATTCGTCTTCGTCGTTTATTCTGCCATGAAAGTGGTCTTTTCTTGAGAGGCTTCTATGTCGTTGTTTCAAACGAACTCGAACATCCAGAGGTTGGTTTGCGCTTCCCTATTCATCGTGGGAGGTGTATTCGGTTGCTCGTATGCGTCGGCCTACACTTCGGAAGATCCGGTCGTGAAAAAGATGATCGAGGGAGGGATTCGTAGCATTGAGAAAAATGTCAATGCGGACACGCATTATCCGTTGAATCTTTTTTATTCTGGCGGATCGGGTGAACATTCGTTAGCAGCCTATGCCTATATGAAGGCAACGCATGACCCCAACAGTGTGGTGGTGAAGCAAGGGCTGAAGTCGAGCCTAAGTTTTGTTCGAAGTTTATCGGGGCGTGATCCGGGCGGGCATTCAAAGACCGTTTATTCCGCCGCTGTGACGACGCTATTGCTAGCGGAGGTGGATTCAATTGCGTACCGGGATGAGTTGAAAACGCTGGAAAAGTATTTTCGCGGTGCGCAATTTCGCAATGGAGCATACGGTTATCGCGGTGATTCCGAGGGGGACGTGTCCCAGACGCAATACGCCATCCTGGCGCTTTGGACACTCGATCGTGCGGGCTTGGTGATTGATTATGCCGGTGTCGAGAAGACCATTCAGTGGCTGCTGCGAGTCCAAGATGTGAGCG
>CAXBHV010000115.1:0-10490 GCA_963974855.1 uncultured Rhodopirellula sp.
CAGGCGGTGACGTCCAGCTGCTGCAACAACAGCTCGATGAAAAAGACGCGGCAATTACTGAAGCGATCGCTCACCAAGACCAACTGCAACAATCACTACAAACGAAGGTTGCCGAAATCGCTCGCCTCGAAGACGAATTGAGCGAACTCGCACCACTGCAGAGCGTTGTCGCCGGCAAGCAAAGTGAATTGGTACAACTGCAACAACGACTGTCGAGCACAATAATTGACTTGGAACGTCAAACCGAGACGCTGCAAAGCCAAGAAAGCGAAATCAGCCAGCTACAGCAACAATTGCTCGCTTCGGGCACTGCGACCGCAGACTTAGAGCAAATTAAGCTTGAACTGACACACACCAAAACCGAACTGGAACAATCCACTTCGGAACTTGCGGAAACGCAAACACGCTTGAGTGCGACTCAGAGTGAATTTGACGAAACGCGATTGCAACTGTCCGAAACCACACGACTGCTAGACGAACTGAAGTCCGAGCGAGAACAGAGTCTTACGCAAATCCAGCAATTGACGACCGAACTTTCCCAGACGCAATCGCTTCTGAATAGCCGTCAGGATGAATGGGATCAAAACAAATCCAAATTGATTGAATCCACTTTGCGTCTGGACGAATTACAGTCCGAGCGGGAACGGCATGTTGCCGAGATCCAACAATTAACAGCGGCACGTGAACAAACCGCCGTGATGCTGGAGCAAGCGACTGCAAGATCCAATCAGAGCAAGATATTGATGGAGCAGCACAAATCGCAACTCGAGCAGGCGAAGGTCCACAACGAACAGTCCTCTGAACGCATCAAACTGCTTGCGGACGAGAACAGCCAACTACGTGGTTCGATTCGACCTCGGCAGGCCGAGTTCGAGCAGATGCAATCGCAGTTCGCTGACTTGCAGCGATCCGCCGAAGAACTCATCTTCGCGAAGCAAACGATCGTGGAACTTCAACAAGAAATCGCCTTGTTCGAGAAATCCAAAATCGAGTTTGCCAATCAAACCGAACAATGGAAAAAGGAAGTCGAAACGTCCGCTTCGGTTCGCGAAAAACTGCAACTCACCCAGGGTCAACTCGAAGAACTTCGCCGCGTCAACGAAGAACGCCGCGAAGAGATCGCGGCGCAAACCGACCAACTCGATTCGCTGAAGAGCCAACTGAAAGACTTCAGCCAATTGCGACATCAATTCGAGGATGTGCAACAGCAACTCGATGAGACTCGCGATCAACGGAGCAAGATCCAAGCGACCATCGATCAGCAAAATTCGACGATTCATGAACTGCAGAGCCAACTCGAACAATCCGAGCAACTGCGTCCCGAAAACGATGCGTTGCAAACCCAGATCACTGATTTGCGTGAACATCTCAACCGGGTGACTGCGGAACTCGAAGACAGTCTCGATGCAAATGCCAAGGCAAGCAATCGGATTCGCGATCTTGAAGGCGAACTTCACGATCACGCCGAAAAGATTCGCGAACTACGGCGGGCACGGGTTTCGGCTTCCGAGATCCAGCACCCCGCGATTACGGATGAAGAGGTAAAACGAGCGGCATAATCAAGTCGCTGGGAAGATCACACGCCGCGTTTAAGGGGTTGCTCGGCAAAGTCTCGATAAACCTCTTGCAACGTATTGGCACTTGTGGGAACGAGGTTGAACTGAGCGAACGCACCTCGCTGAAGTCGTCCGTGCTGGAACCTTCCCATCGCATCGGCGCCTTGGATCGTCCCCATACCGAGCACCGTTTGGGGATCGATGTCAGGAAACTGAATCTCTCGCCAGAGATTCAAATCGGGATTACTGGCACGGGAATCGGTTCCCAGGGCAACACGAATCCCTCGGTCTAGCATCTCATGAACAGGGTGGGGTTCGTATCCAAAAAAGTGATGCGTTCGAGGGCAATAAACAACACTTAGTGACGGGTGATTGGCGATCTTTTCGATTTCGCTTGTTTGAAGATCGTTGCCATGCACAAGCAAACCGTGGGGTGCTTTGGCAAGCAGATCAATCAACCATTCAAACGGTTGACCGTCCCACGGGAACAGCGACGCATCCCAAACGCCCAACTGTTTCAACGTCTCGGCAAATGGTCCCGATCCGCCACACAATAACTCTCGTTCGGCTGGCGATTCGGCAACATGCATCGCAAGCGGACGCTCGGTTTGGCACGCCAATTGAACGCACCTTTCAATAAGCGGACGCGAAGTCGAATAGGGTGCATGGGGACTAATGCCACCGCTGGCCTGAGTGTGAACATGTTGCTCAGTGAGCCCAAAACGCTCATCGCCGCGTTGTTGCGACAGCCCGATCGTCTCGGCAAACGTGATAAGCTCAGGGGATTGACTACGCTGCGGGAAATTAGACCGCGACGGGTATTCACTCGGAAGCGTCGCGATTTCACCTACCAGACTCACACCGGCATCGAACGATTCCTGCAAACCTTTGGCGATCGCCGTAGCTTTTGCCTCGCTCGTGGTCGATTGACGAGCTGCGATGACTTGGCCAACCCAGTGGTACAGTGCAACGCCGGGCTCGCCAATCGGAGCGTCGCAATCAGAAAACTCGAGATGCGTGTGCGCATTGACCAATCCAGGTAGTAACGCCACATCGCCAAGATCCTCCGCATCGGTGGGTGCCGGCCCTTGCCCCACTTCGACGATCTGTTGACGATCCATGCGGACCCATCCACCATGAATAGGCGGACTCGAAACGGGAAAGATCCAACGTGCTGCGAAAACGCGAGTGTGTTTTGTCATGAATAAATTGCCACTTCAAAAAGACCGTTTGACTCGCGAGTTCTATGCAAGGCCGACTGAAATCGTCGCTCGAGAATTGCTGGGCAAATGCCTGGTGCGACGTACGAATCGGCAATGGGTCGGTGGAATCATTGTGGAAACCGAAGCCTATTTGGCCGACGGGGATCCCGCCAGCCACAGTGCCCGCGGGAAAACCCCAAGCAACGCGTCGATGTTTATGGGTGCTGGTACATTGTATGTCTATCCGATCCACGCGAAATACTGCATGAATGCCGTCACAGAAAGCCCGGGACGCGGAAGTGCGGTATTGATCCGCGCGGTCCAGCCGCAGTGGGGAATCCAGCAGATGCAAAGCAACCGTCAAACGCAAGACCTGAAACGTTTGACCCGCGGCCCGGCGATGCTCTGCCAAGCCCTCGCCGTGGACCGCGGCGATGATGGAATCGATTTAACGACCAACCCAAACATCTTGATTGCTTCACCAAGGTCTCCTTCAACTGCGGGCGATGTCCACGCCACACCGCGAATTGGAATCAGCAAGGCGATCGACGAGCGACTGAGATTCTTTTATCGCGGCAACCCCTTCGTCAGTGGTCTCAAGCGAGATCATCGCTGATCATCAAGAGAAGATTTCATCGCTGTGGATGATTTGCACCCCCGCCGCCTTCATCTCGTCGATCGCGTCCTTGAGATCGTCGGAACTCTGACTGACACTGCGGCATCCGTCGATCAGCAGCAATGTTTCGAAATTCAACATTGCGGCATCCAGTGCCGTGTACTTGACGCAGTAATCCGTCGCGAGCCCCATGATGTACAGACGATGGATCTGATGTTCGCGGAGATATTCGTGAAGTCCCGTGGCGTGTTTGTGACCGTTGTCAAAGAACCCGCTGTAAGAATCCATCGCCGGGTCGGTGCCTTTTCGAAAAATGGCGACATCGCAGCGGATCTCAAGCGCATCGGCAAACGCGGCACCTTCGGTCAGTTGGACACAGTGATCGGGCCACAACACTTGATCGACATCGCCCACTTTCACAACATCGCCGACACGGTGCCCCGGATGATTGCTGGCGAAGCTTGAGTGGTTCGCGGGATGCCAATCTTGGGTCGTGATCACGTTATCAAATTCCGGTACACATCGGTTCGCCACCGGAATCACTTCGTCGCCCCGGGCGACCGCCAAGGCACCGCTGGGCAGAAAGTCGTTTTGGATATCGACAAGAATCAAGGCTTCGCGTTTAGATTTCAAAATGGAACCCTTCCTTCAAACGTTGCTGATACTTGCGGCGATTGAATCGATACATGCGGGCCGCACGATGCGATACGTTTTGCTCGAACTCGTCAAGCTCTTCCAACACATCCATGTTTAACATCTTTTTGCGAAAGTTTCGCTTGTCGATCTCGCGATCCAAAATGATTTCGTAAAGTCGCTGCAAGTCACGTAGCGGAAATTTGCGAGGCAGCAATTCAAATCCAATCGGCTGATATTGAACTTTGTTTCGGATTCGATCGTGTGCCATCTTCAAAATTTCTTGATGATCAAACCCCAACTTGGGAAGCGAACCGACGGGAAACCAATCGGCATCGGCCGCATCGTCGGCGTGTTTGGGCTGGCAATCTTCTTGGCGGATGAGTGCCATGTAGGCAACCGAAACGACACGTTCCCGCGGATCACGATCGACGCCGCCGAACGTATACAACTGCTCGATAAATAGATTCTTAATCCCCGTTTTCTCTTGCAGTTCACGGCGAGCGGCGTCGTCGAGCGCTTCGTCCATATCAACGAAACCGCCTGGAATTGCCCATTGACCTTTGAAAGGCGGATTCGCACGCTGGATCAATAAGACGTTTAGCGATGAACCGCTCAGTCCAAAAACCACGCAATCAACGGTCAATGCGGGACGTGGATGTTTGTAGGTGTACGACATACAAAATCTTTTCGTGATAGGAACCTCAACCATGAAACGGCGATGCCGTCGCAATCAGTTTGCGTTTGGTTTCAAATAGTTGCACATCCAATCCGGTGGGATAGACCGCCGGTTCCACCAATTTACGAACGTCGCTAGAAAACATTTGCAATTGGCACGCCGTTCGATCACGAATCTGATGAATTGTAGGAGATTTGCCCACACGACTTCCGTTTCGAATGACAGGAACCAGCAAGTCTTCGTACCGCCAATCTCCATCATGCTCATTCACCTGCAATGCTTGAACTTGCTCCTTACCAACTGGCACCCAGCGTGGCGAAGTGCTCGCCAAATCCCGAACATCATAGATCACATCCGCTACGGCTCGGTTGTCGATTGTAAACCGTCGAACTTGCTGGATTCCCGGGTTCGACACTTTGATCGGTTGCTCGGACAATTTGACACGGTTGTGCCATTGACCGTCAGAGTCACAAATGGCTGAAAGTTTATAGACACCGCCCAGAGCCGGTTGTTCGTATCCCGTAACCAATCGCGTGCCAACTCCCCAAATATCAATCTGTGCCCCTTGTTGTTTGAACAGCTGAATTTGGTGTTCATCAAGATCATTGCTGGCGACAATTTTGGCATCGGTCAGTCCCGCCTCGTCAAACATTGCACGAACTTGTTTGCTGAGCGTGACCATGTCGCCGGAGTCTAATCGCACGCCGATCATTTCATGACCGTGTTTTCGCAACTGCAACGCAACCTCGATTGCATTGCGAACCCCTTGCAGAGTGTCGTACGTGTCAACCAGAAATATGCAGTTGTTGGGCATTACACTGGCGTAAGCTTCAAACGACTCGCGTTCATCTTCGAATGACATCACCCAACTATGTGCATGGGTGCCCTTGACGGGAATGTCATAGCACTTTCCAGCCAACACGTTGCTTGTCGCATGACATCCGCCGATATACGCAGCACGGCTAGCCGTCATCGCGCCGTTGATTCCCTGTGCTCGTCGAAGCCCAAATTCCAGCACGATGTCGTCCATCGCGGCATAACAGACTCGCGAAGCTCGCGTGGCAATCAACGTCGGAAAGTTGATTCCATTGAGTAATAACGTTTCGAGTATCTGGCATTGTAAGATCGGCCCTTGCACTCGCAGTAACGGTTCTTGCGGAAAGACCACGGTTCCCTCGGGCACCGCATCGATGTCACAGCTCAACCGCAACTCGCTCATATAGCTCAGGAACGGTTTTGAAAACAGTGGCTGGCCATCATTGCCACGAAGCGTTTCTAAATACGCAATGTCCTCAGTTGTGAACCGAAAGTCATTTAACGTTTCAAGCACCGGGTCCAACCCCGCAGCAATCGCGTATCCACCGTCGAAGGGATTCGAGCGAAAAAAGAGATGGAAAACCGCTTGTTGAGCGTGCCGATGCGTCTTCCAATAGCCGTACGCCATCGTCAACTGGTAGAGGTCGGTCAGCAGTGCCAGCGATCCGTTTTCGCGAAAGTGTTCGCTCATACTTGCCTCTCAGTTAGTGTCTTCAACACACTAAGATAGACCGTTTTGTGTCGCTTAGGGTTCACCCAATTATCGATTGCAACGAAAAATGGGGAATTGCATGCACATCGCGTTTGTGTGCGTAGGGGCTGCCGCATTTTCAAAGAACATGACTTAAAAAACGTAATAGAACGTGGACGTGCGCCTCCGTGGTTTAAGCAGAAATGCAGGCAATTCATGCCCTTTCGACGCGGTGCGAGGATGCAGGGCATGTTCGTGATGCACAGGAAACGCGGCAAGACAAGGGATTTTTCAAATTAGTTTCCGCTTCTTTAGGTTTTGCGAGCTAGGTTTCCTATAGAGCCGGAATCAAGGCTTCCCGAACCGGCCTAAACCTCAAGATTTTCGCAACCATGTTTAAACCTCGCACCTCCCCCGAACGCGTTTCGCGACGTCAACGTCGCGGCGTGTGGGGCAATCGGCGACGAGCTCGACGCGGTGTTGCAACCGTGGAATTTGCGGTTTGCATCCCAGTATTATTCGTATTAACGATGGGCACGATCGATCTTTGCTCGATGTTGTTTCTGCGTGAATCGATCACGATTGCTGCTTACGAAGGCGCCCGCCGAGGTGTCGGCCGCGGTTACACCAATAATGATGCAACGACTCGCGTCATCGAGCTATTAGATCAGCGAAACATCCAACACAACGGCAGCAGTTCGGTTACGTACAGTTCCCCTGGGTTTGACAACGCCGGCACACTTGAAAACGTCACGATCACGGTCACAGTTCCCTGTGCCGGAAACCTGTTGGTTCCATCAGGAATGTTTACGGACTTGACCATGACGACGAGCGTCACAATGCGCAAAGAATACCAGAATCTCGGAAAAAAATAGACGTCACGCCGAAGGGTATCCCACTCTTTCCACTGTAACCACATTCATGAAACGCCGCCGAACTCGAACCGCCCTCCCTCCTCACAGATCGCGTCAAAAACGTGATGGTGCTGCAATGGTGGAGTTTGCAATCGTGGCGAATCTAATGTTCGTCATGATTTTTACTTGCATGGAATTTGCGAGGATGAACATGGCCCGCAACTTGGCTCAAGATGCGGCGTATTTCGCCGCGCGTATGGCGATGGTACCGGGAGCAACTCAAGAAGAGGCGATCGCCGAAGCCGACCGCATTATGGGGTCGCTGTTAAATAAAAACGGCTACGAGGTGACGGTCAGCAATGTCAATTTCGATGCCCCCACGATTACAGTCACTGTCAGCGTGGACTTGCAGGCGATTGCCATGTTCACACCTATGTTTTTGCCTAACACCACAATCGACACCACTGCGGTAATGAAAACGGAACGCTACGAAGGCTTCTACGAACAATAGCCCTTAGCCAACCCCGTCTCCATTCATCGAGTCAACCTACATTACACCTTTCGTTTCTCGCTGCGATAACGACCATGATCAGATCACTTTTCCATCGCACCTCGTCAGGCATTTTCACCTTTTCTTTTGAGCGATCGTATCGACGACGACGCGGGAATGTATTTGCGCTGATGGCGTTAGTCTTACCCGTATTGGCGTTGCTAGCCGCATTCTGCATCAATAGCGCGCAGATGCAACTAAACCGCACCGAGTTAATGGTCGCCACCGATGCTGCAGCAAGAGCAGGCGGTCGAGCATTTAGTGAACATCAAACCGTCGAAGCGGCGAAAGCTGCTGCCATTGCTACTGCGGCGTTAAACAATGTGGACGGTCAACCGCTGCAAATTCGCAGCGAAGATTCAGCAAATGAAATCGAATTCGGCGTCACCACGCAGCCAAGCGGTTTGACGGGTCGCTATGAATTCCAAAAGCTACCTACTGCAGCCGTGCAAAGTGGGACATTGATCGCCAGCGCATTTCGTGTCAACGGGCGTCGCGATACGGGATCACTTTCAGGTCGTGTGCCATTTGTCATCCCCGGCATGCTCAATGCAAGTGACTTTGGCCCTCGGCAAGAATCGGTGGCCATGCAGGTCGACCGCGACATCTCGCTGATCCTTGATCGCAGCGGATCGATGGTCCCTAATCTGAACTTCGATTGGCCAGAGGGTATGGATCCCAACTCTACCGCAGTCAATGAAGCCGCAGTCGCAGCTGGCGTCATGAACAAAACGGTTAAAAGTAAGAGTGGTAAAAGTGGAAAAACCGAAACAACCTATGACTATGCCGCTGGCTATAACCAGATGACCTACAATCAATGGGTGTGGAGAGATCATTTCAATCTTCCTAATGTTCCGCTACAACCTTGGCAAGAATTGGTTGCCGCAGTCGACGCCTTCCTGACCGTGCTCGACACCACTGTCCAAGAAGAGCAGGTTTCGGTAGCAAGCTACGCCTCGGATGCATCGTTGGACGTTTGGCTTGTGAAAAACTTTGGGGATGTCCGCTCGATCGTGGATGGATTGAATCCTGGGGGCTACACCGCCATTGGTGATGGGATGCAAGCAGGCATCCAAGCACTGCTGGATTCTGCAGCACGTCCATACGCCGCCAAGACGATGGTCGTGATGACCGACGGCAACCACAACCGCGGTACCGATCCGCTTGCCGTAGCAAATTACTTTGCAGCCAACTATCCGCTCACGATTCACACGGTGACTTTTGGTAGCGGCGCTAATCAAAAACGAATGCAACAAGTCGCTGCTGCTGGAGGTGGTAAACACTATCACGCCGATAACGGTGAACAGCTCAAAGCGATCTTCGAAGAAATCGCAAATAATCTACCAACCATTTTGACGAAATAATCCTGCGACAGCATCCCGATGGTTGTCGCCTCTGGTGTAGCAAAGCATGACTCCCGAAACAATCGAAACAACTTTGCCCTCGACCCCCGAGAAACGCCTTCCCATGCGCTGGATTTGGCTTTCCATCGCGGTATCAAGTGGCATCCTTGTCTGGGCATTCACGATTCCCATACGACATTCTCATGACCATGGGATTGCCTCGATCGATGGAAACATCCCCACCGCTATCGTTTCACGTCACAGCGATCCATCACGTGAGCAAGCCCGTCTCGCCGAACAATTTCTTGCCAGTGCGTTGGAAATGGACCGCAAACTGATGAAATTACAACGTGCGAAGGACGCTCGTTACAAGTCCCGATCGCTTCCAGGCGACGAGGAGGCACAAGCGTATCAAGAGAATTATCGCCAATGGATGCTGGACGAAATTGACCGATTGGCCACCGCGAGCGAGAAGTCACCTGAATGGGAATTTCGCCAGCAATTGATCCAGTCGCTCGATGCGCCCCAATAATTCCCTCGTCTACCCGATTGCAAAAGGCGGCGTTCAGCGCCGTCGGCTCGGATCGGGTTATGCCCAATGACTCATGACAACCTTTTTGATGAGTCGTAGGGTCGGGCCATTCGCGAGATCTGCGGCGTGGCGTGATGTCGCTTTTTTTCTTGATTATCATGAGGAGGTGTCGCCCAGCATCCTCCTGCAAACACCTACGGTTCTCATGCTCAGCTACTCCCGCGCCGCCGTCCTGCTCATCCTGGTTGCCGCATTGGTCTTGGCCGATGGTGGGCACGAAAACCTCGTTGCTCAAGACGATTTGTTTGGTGCCCCTGCCGAAGCCCCCCTGTTTGGCGAAGCCTCAGCACCCGGATCGGTTAACGAGGCCGAAAGCGAACAGCCCACTGATCCCTTGAGCGAGCAACTGCAAATCAAGGCACGTCGTGGCAATATTCAGCTTGCCGAATCGGTCGCTGCATTGGTCCGCATTGGTCGCTTGAGTGAAGCCAACACGCTGCTCAGCGAGGCCGCATCGCGTGAAATCAACGAGTCCGTGATGGCCGCGATGGCGGGCCAAATTGATCCTGCACTGCGGCTACGCATGGTTCGCTCGGAAGAACTCGAAGAGCCAGCGCGAACGTTTATCGAAAAACTGTCCAAAGCCGCGACGTCGGTAGCGCAATCTGAAAAGCGGCTAATCGCAGCGGTGGACAATCTGGACGCAGCCTCCGTCGACACGCGGTTGGATGCGGTACGAACTCTGCTGGCCGGCGGGAACCCTGCGATCAAGGTTTTGGTCGCTAGCGTCGTATCGTCATCGCCCACCGCACCTCGCGACGACATGTTGCGAACCATGCTGCGATTGGGCGACGGTGGAGTTCAAGCGTTGCGGCAACTTGCTCTATACGCTGCCCCGGCTCAACGACTCGCCGCACTTGAGTCCCTCGTGCGGATCGACAAAAACGCGGTCACCAACGAATTAGTCACCGCATTGTTGGCGTCCGATTCGACACAAGACGAAATCGCCTTTGCCACT
>CAXBHV010000116.1:0-10489 GCA_963974855.1 uncultured Rhodopirellula sp.
CCAAGATCGATTCGAAGCGCTGCGTGATTGGATCGCCGCCGGAGGGAACCTGTGGATCTATGATGCAGGCGGCCTCACGCTGCCGTTTACGAATCTAACACCAGTCACAGTGGGACAAGTCGTGGCGCCCGCGCGAGTCAAAGGCATGCTGAAACTGCAAGACCAAAACGACACCACGGACCTTGAGTTTGAATCGTGGTCCGGGGTCAGCAAAGGATCCAGCAATTGGCAGTGGCAACAAAACAACAACACGCTGTCATCACGCCAAACCGTTTTTGACAAACTGGTCAAAGCAAAACATCCGACCGTCCAGAATCTTTCTGCTAAATCATTGGCGTCGACAATCAACACCGCATCCATGGGGCGAGGCACGGTCACCTCGATTGACGACGCCGATCCATTCCCTGGATCGCTCCAGTTGTGGCAGACCGTCGCCGGTCTGCATGGGAAAAACCAACTGCAATGGGTCGAGCGGAACGGGATCGATGTCCGCTATGGCAACGACCATTATTGGAGCTGGTTGATTGAAGCGGTCGGCGGTCCCCCGGTGAAACTGTTTTTTCTGATCAACACCGTTTTCATCCTCATGGTGGGACCACTGAGCTATCGTTTTTTTCGCAAAAACCAGCGGTTGTACCTGTTACTTTTCTCTGCTCCCGCGCTTGCACTGTTGGTGACGACCGGCTTGTTTGCCTCTGCGATTCTCGCAGATGGTTTAGGAACTCGATTGCGAGCCCGACAAATCACATGGCAAGACGCTCAGGCGGGCTATTTGGTCCGTAACGATCGATTGACCTATTTTTCTGCGGTGGGAAAAAGTAGCGGACTGCAATTCAACGACCGCACCGCTCTGTTTCCCGTACTGAACAAACCAGTGGAAAACCGATACTACGGCACTGGTCGCAGCGGGGCAGCCTCGTGCCAAATCGAAGTCGGCGATGATTACCAACAATTCACTGGCCAATTCCTGCCCTCACGATCTCAGGTTCAATATCTCAGCCTTGAACCTCAGAAAGCAGGTCCGCTCGTCACATTTTCTCAAGCAAACAAAGGCTTGATTGTGACCAACCAATCCGACCAACCGCTGTATCAAGTTGTCGCCTGCGACGACCAACAACGACAATGGATCACGAAAACCGTCGCCCCTGGAAAATCGGTTCCGATGAGTTTATTGCAAAGTGGTTCTGCAGGAGCGGAGCTTCGCGTTTCGCCAATGACGTTAGCAAGTTTGGTTCCCCGACTTCGCCGCGCCTATTACAGTCGCGGCAGCACGGGATCGCAAGTTTCATCTATCGATCAAACGCTCAATGGTTGGCTTGGCCGTCTGCCGGCAAACCAATTTATTGCAACGACCGCATTAAGAGCCGATTCGCTTGGCATGGATGACGTCGAGATCGAAGATAGCGTTCATGTCATTATGGGAGCTTTGAAATGATCGCGACAACTTACAACGCGACATCGTATGCGGGGCCGATGATCGAACTGAATTCGTTGTGCCGCACGTTTGGGACCACCCATGCGGTCGACAATGTTTCGTTCGCAGTCCCCAAAGGCAGCGTGTTTGGCTATATCGGGCCCAACGGGGCGGGTAAAACGACCAGCATGCGAATCCTATCGACGCTGGAACTGCCGACTTCGGGCGAAGCTTATATCGAAGGGCTCTCCAGCGTTAACGATCCCGATCGCGTGCGTGGCCGTCTGGGGTTCATGCCCGATGGTTTTGGCACGTATAGCGACACGAATTGTATCGAATACCTCGATTTTTTTGCCAGATCGTACGGCTTGGTCGGTCGCGAACGAACCCGGCGTTTGCGTTGGGTGATCGACTTTACCGGTCTGCGTCCGTTGGCGACCAAGCCGATGCGAGGGCTGAGCAAGGGGATGCGTCAACGACTGTGCTTGGGACGTGCACTTATTCACGACCCTCCGGTTCTCGTGCTTGACGAACCCGCTGCGGGACTCGACCCGCGTGCCCGAATCGAGCTACGTCAAATCATTCGTTCGCTCGCTGCGGAGGGAAAAACGATTTTGATTAGCAGCCATATCCTGACCGAGCTTGCCGAGATGTGCGACCGCGTGGGGATCATCGAACGCGGACGATTGTTGGCAACCGGCACCGTCGGTGAAATCCGCCGCACCTTGCAACCGCACCGCGAAATTATAGTTCGGGTGGCGTCAGACGCGGCACGTGCGGCGGAATTGATTTCCCAACACGAACAAACCAAGGATGTGAAGGTAGTCGATTCCATCATTCGGTTTTCGATCGACGATGGTGACGCACCGCAAATCGAGATACTCCGGCTCCTTTGTGACGCTCGCGTCGATGTGCTCGAGTATTCACCGTGCGACCACTCATTGGAAGATGTTTTCTTGCAAGTCACCAAGGGGCACGTGCAATGAGCGATTCCGCATCAGTAAAAATGCCACTTGAACTTCACAGCGACCCCGTCCTGGCAGATTTGGACGAGGAACATCCGCTGCTACGCGACACCGACCGACCAGGATGGTGGGGATGGATCGACAAACAAAGCGAGCAGGTCTCGCGGCATTTAAATCCAATCTTGATCAAAGAAGCACGTCAATCACTGAAGAGCCGGCAATTTGCCGTGACCTTTTTTCTACTGCTAATCGCGTCCTGGTTTTGGATGATCATCGGTGTCGTCACGCTTGCACCGGACATTTATTTTGTGCCTTCGGGCGCCGATTTGATGTCGGGTTATTACTTTCTATTGGCCATCCCGATGATTGCGATGGTGCCGCTTGCCGCCCACCGATCGTTGGCGGCCGAGCTTGACGAAGGCACCTACGAACTGCTGGCGATCACGAGACTGACGTCGATGCGAATCGTGACCGGCAAACTCGGCAGCGCGGTCCTGCAGATGCTGGTTTACTTTGCCGCACTCGTTCCCTGCTTTGCGTTTTGCTACCTGCTGCGGGGTATCGACATGGTGATGATTGGCACCACGATCGTGTTGGTATTCGGCGTTTCGATTTTATTGACCACGTTTGGATTACTGCTTGCCACCGTCGTCCAGAATCGCGCGGGCCAAATCTTCACGCTGCTCGTCTTGCTCGGCGTGATTGTGTTTTCAGAATTTTTGTGCGGCGCGTTTGTTCTCGAAGTCATCATGCGGCAACAGATTTTCTGGAACGGCGAGGGCGTCGTGTTCACGCTGCTGTTTTCTGCGGTGACGGTCTCTTGCATGGTAATGTTCGTACGCGCCGCCGCAGCGCGGATTGCTCCGATCACCGAGAACCGATCGACCCGTTTGCGCTGGATCATGTTTGCCCAGCAATTGATTTGGATCGCCAGCATCGCGACGCTGGCCCTTTGGTACTCTGAAGAAGAAGTCCTTCAGTTTGGAATCATGATCCTAGGCGGTTACTGGTTATTGATGGGCACGTTGATGCTAGGGGAGTCATCCGAGTTAAGCCCGCGGGTTTTGCGAACGCTGCCGCAAACCACCTTTGGGCGAATGATGATGCTGTGGTTTAGTCCTGGTCCAGGCACGGGATTCATGTTTGCCATCACCACTGGGTGTGCAGGCATGCTTTCGCTTGGGATAGTGGCGTTGATGTTTGGCATCCGCAATGCAACTGAACCGATCACCTTTGCGTTTTTGATGATGGGTTATTTGATGATGTTCTTGGGAGGCAGTCGCTTGATTGTGCTGCCAACCGCGTGGCGATTGGGCAATACATTTGCGATTCCTTGTTGCGTCACAGCGGCCATGCTGACACTAGGTGTGATTGCGCCATCGATTTTCATGGCGATTACGACGGGCGGCCCCTCACAACAATACGGGCTGCAAGAGTTCACCAATTGGATGTGGACGATCGATCGATCATTTAGTCGCAGCACCAGCATCGAAGCGGTCGCGTTTATTACCTTCCTGTCGGGCGGCGTAATTTTCATCGTGAATTTGTTTTTGCTGATTCGTGAATTCACCTACCGCCGCGTCGCAATCCCCGCCCGCGTGATCGCCGATTCCCAGTCGGACAAAACCGAGCCACTGACCCACTCTGCCGATTAAAGCGACTTTGCTAGCAAAGCAGAGTTTGACGACAAAAAATTGTCGATCGAGGACCGTGCTAGAAATATTTCAGAAAAAGGTGTGGGCGTTGACCAGACGTGTCTGGACCACCTCGGATACTTAGAGTGTGGCAAGTGAAGCGGAGAATGACACCGATTTCACCAAGCAACTTCCTGCGAAGGCAGACACAATGCTTGGCAGTCCCGCTTTACACCGGTACGATAAACACGTTCACCATTCGGGATGATTCACTCATCCAACGTGGGGGAACTTTCACGGGGATTTTCTGAAAGGGAATATTACAGTGGCTAAGAAAGCAGCAGCAAAATCAGCGGCATCCAAAGGCGCAAAAGTCGATCCAAACTTGAAGGAAATCCTTTCCCGTGAGCCTGGATTAAAGACGACGCTTCAGCAGATCGAGAAAACCTTCGGAGAAGGTGCGATCATGCCGCTCGGGGCGAATCAGAAATTCAAAATCAATGGCATCCCCACGGGCAGCCTTGGATTGGACATGGCCTTGGGAGGCTTCGGCGTTCCACGCGGCCGTATCATCGAAGTGTATGGTCCGGAATCCAGCGGTAAGACAACGCTCGCGCTGCACATCGGCGCCGAAGCACAGAAGCTTGGCGGCATCGCCGCGATCATTGACGCCGAGCATGCGTTTGACCCTAGTTGGGCCAAAAAGCTTGGCGTCGAACTCGATACGCTGCTGGTCAGCCAACCAAGCAGTGGTGAAGAGGCGATGCAGATTTGTGAAATGCTGGTCAAGAGCAACGCCGTTGATGTGATCATTATTGACTCGGTTGCCGCTCTGGTTCCAAAGAAAGAACTTGAAGGCGAAATTGGCGACAGCCATGTTGGTCTGCAAGCTCGACTCATGAGCCAGGCGATGCGAAAGTTGACCGGAGCGATCTCCAAAAGCAAGTGTTGTGTGATCTTCATCAACCAGATCCGTGAAAAGGTCGGCGTGATGTTCGGAAGCCCTGAAACGACTCCGGGCGGTCGAGCACTGAAGTTCTACGCATCGTGTCGTATCGACGTGCGTCGTATTGGAGCTCTGAAAGATGGCGAAGAACAAGTCGGCCAACGCGTCAAGGCAAAGATCGTCAAGAACAAAGTGGCTCCGCCGTTCCGCATCGCTGAGTTCGACATGATGCACAGCAACGGGATCAGTTACGAAGGTGACTTGTTGGATCTTGGCACGACTCACAATATCGTCAATCGCAGTGGTGCATGGTTCAAGTACGGCGAAACGTACCTGGGGCAAGGCAAAGAGAAGGCTCGTAACTTCTTGATCGAGAACACGGATGTCGCCGACGAGATCAAGCAACAAGTCCCCGCTGCTGGAGGGTATGCTTCACCGATTGAAGAGGGTGAAGAAGCAGAAGATTCCAGCGAGGAAGCGGAAGTCGCGAACGTAAACAACAGCTAGGTTGCGTCAGCGAATTCAAAAAACAAAACGAACAGGCCACGGTTTACCGCGGCCTGTTTTTTTGTGGAGTGAGTACGGTGATCAGATCGAAATCTTTCGCTCACGCGTTTTGAAGATGCTTAATTTTGTGCCGGAGGCACTTTACGTGATAGCCTTGGACTTTAGTCCAAGGTTTCGGTTCTGAAATAGACACCAAGTCGCGGAGCGACGCTTTGTGGCGAATGATCGAATCGCAAAACGTCCCGCTGGGACTCGATTGATGTTGACGGAAACTCCTCGGACTAAAGTCCGAGGCTATCGAAAATAGTCGCTCCGCGACAGCAAATAACGCAACTTCAAAACTTCCGTGAGCGGCTTAATTCGCTTTACCTTTGGCTTCCATCTTGCCCCAGGTATCACGTAGCGAGACGATTCGATTGAACACCATTTTCTGTGGCGTGGTATCGGAATCGACAACGTAGTAACCCAATCGCTCGAACTGAATGCGATCGCCTGATTTAGCTTCTGCCAACGCAGGTTCGAGATACCCGGTGATCACTTTCAGCGAATCAGGGTTCAGGTAATCGACAAAGGTTTTGCCTTCCTCAGGGTCACCCGGGTTTTCGCTGGTGAACAATCGGTCGTATAAGCGGACCTCGGCCTCGACCGCGTGATCGGCACTGACCCAGTGAATCGTTCCTTTGACTTTGCGTCCGGAGGAATCGGAGCCACTTTTGGTTTCCGGATCATAGGTACAGAGGATCTCGATCACGTTGCCATCGGCGTCTTTGACCACATCGTGGCAATCGACGATGTATCCGGCACGCAGACGCACCGCGCCGCCCTTCTTCAGACGAAAGAACTTGCGAGGAGCTTCTTCGCGGAAGTCTTCTTGTTCGATCCACAGGCTTCCCGTAAATGGGATCTCGCGTTTGCCCGCCGTAGGATCCTCGGGATTGTTGATCGCCTCGGTCATCTCGATCTTGCCCTCGGGCCAATTCGTGATCGTCAACTTGATCGGATCCAACACTGCCATTCGCCGCAGCGCGACAGCGTTTAGATGTTCACGTACGGCGTTTTCAAGCCGAATGATGTCGATCGTGCTGTTGAATTTCGCGATTCCCGCATCCGCACAAAAGTTGCGGATCGATTCGGGCGTGTAGCCTCGGCGGCGGTATCCCGAGATCGTTGGCATTCGCGGATCATCCCAACCGTTGACGTAGCCCTCTTTGACCATTCGCAACATGTGACGTTTGCCCATCAACAGCGTGCTGAGTTTCAGCTTGGCAAACTCAATCTGTCGTGGGTGATGGATGCCGAGTTTTTCACAGTACCAATCGTACAGCGGACGATGATTCTCGAACTCGAGCGTACAGATCGAAAAGGAAATGCCCTCGATCGAATCGCTTTGCCCATGGGTCCAATCGTACGTCGGGTAGATGCACCAGGTGTCACCGGTACGATGGTGAGTCGCACGCAGAATGCGATACATCACTGGATCTCGCAAATTGATGTTCGGCGATGCCATATCGATTTTAGCGCGTAGCACGCGTGAGCCGTCGGCGAACTCTCCCGCGCGCATTCGTCGAAACAGATCCAGGTTTTCTGTGACGGTTCGATCCCGGAACGGGCTATCGCGGCCTGGTTCGGTCAGCGATCCACGATACTCGCGAGTTTGTTCGGCGGTCAAATCACAAACGTAGGCGTGGCCTTCGCTGATCAGTTTTTCGGCCCACTCGTACAGTTGGTCAAAGTAGTCGCTGGCGTAGTGCAAACTATCCCACTCGAAGCCCAACCATCGGATGTCTTCTTGAATCGAATCGACGTATTCCGTCTCTTCTTTGGTGGGATTGGTATCGTCAAAACGCAGGTTGCATGTGCCGCCGTATTCTTTGGCCAGTCCAAAGTTTAAGCAGATACTTTTTGCGTGCCCGATGTGCAGATAACCGTTCGGCTCAGGCGGAAACCGCGTAAACACTCCGGCGAAACGCCCCACAGCCAAATCGGCATCAATTGCCTGTTGAATAAAGTGCTTGCTTTCGCGCTTCGCTTCTTGCTCGCTCATAATCGCTTTGACTAATTAAATAAGAAAATAGAAAGTGCAACTTCGCTGGCGTAAATCACGCTTGAATCGCTGTCGCTAGATTGCAGGGCTAGCTTTTGGCTTGGCACCAACCGATTCGCTCGGCGTCGCATCGGCCCCGGCGACCGCTGCATCCGCTGTTTGCAGCGAGCGAATGAAGTTGATCAGATGCCAAACATCTTGCTTTTCAAACTGGCCTTCGACAAACGTTGCTGCGGGCATCGGGCTACCATCAATCCCTTGGGTGATCCGGCGGTACAGATCACTGGATTCCGAGCCTCCGTGGAACAAGCCTTCCGAGAAGTTCCGTGGCACGGCATTGATCGGTGGCAGAGCGCCGCGGGCCAGCAGTGGGATCAGCGACTCACGATCTTCGGGTTTGATTCCGATCCGTGCGGTCCAGTCTTTGGTCCATTCGTCGTAGTCAGTCGTCTGGCCGTTACCAAGTCCCTTTTCACCGTGGCACTTGCTGCAGGACGCCACCTTGCCAACAAACAATTCACGGCCTCGCTCGACCGATTTTGCCAACGCATCGGCTTGGTCACCTTGGCTCAGCTTGACGAAATCTTTGTGCGAACTAGCAACGGGAAAATCAGTCGGTAGCTCTGGCACTTCGAGCACTTCGTCTTCTGCTTCGAGCCATGATTCGGCGATCCCCATTGTGATCTCCTCCGAAATCTCCCATTGCTCTTCAAACTCTTCTTTCTTTTCTTCGTCGGGACTGTTAGCCAATTCCGGATCGATAATGCGTTCGCCCCCTTCGAAATCGACACCTTCCATCACCGCATCGTCAATCAAAGCTCGCTCGGTCTCTCCACGCCACGACAGATAGATCACGTAGTCGGTCAACGCTTGAACGTCGTCTTCGGACAGCTCGGGGATTTTGACCATCGCGGTGCCCGAGATCCCGTTGCGAATCGAACGTGCGATGTCTTCTCGCGTCGGCTTGTAGCTGAGCGGAGTCGATTTGAACTTGAACACACCCATGCGGTAATCACGTGGATAAGGATTCAAGATCGCCGCCGTGGTACCACGGCCATTTCCGGTCACGCCGTGGCACAACGCACAATGTTTGCGGTACAAGCCACGTCCCTCGGCATCGGCAGGTCCCGAAGCACGCACGAGTCGATCGAGATCCAGCAAATCGGCAAAATCCTCTTCCTCGGCAACGAAGTCGGGCAACTTTGGCTCGTCCGGCGTGCCGAACATTTTCGTCACGACCCACATCGAGTCTTTGGACGCTTGATCCATCGAGACGTTGTCTTTGATTTGGTACTTCATCGCGTGGACAAAGTTCGGCTCGAAAGTAACCGGCGTCTCTTCACGTTTGCATCCGGCAGCGAAAACGCAAACAGCCACGCACACCACAATCGCGACAGGGGATGAGAAACGGAAACGTTGCATGGCTAACACTCGCAATGGAACAAAAGGGGGTGACGGAATATCCACAGTACAGTTTACCCGAAATCGCACTGATTCTGGATGGGCACAGATTGTCGCGGTATTGTTCGGCTGACGGGTTCGTGGGGCCGACGGAACCGGCGTTACGCCTCTTAAAGTTGCGCTATTGTCGTTTTCCCAACAAATCCCAACCCGAAGCGTCAGCGAGGGACCACGTCAAGATTGAGATTGCCTCGTTTACACATCGGGTTATGAAAAACTCGCAACTTCAAGACTTACGCTTGGACAACCTTGTCGATCCTCGCCAACACTCGCTCTTTACCGATCACCGCCAGCGTTTCGAACATACCAAAGCCAGCGGCGGTTCCTGTGGTCGCCACTCGCAATGCATGAATGATGCTGCCTAGCTTGATGCCCTCGGCCTCACAGAATTGTTTGACCAGCGTTTCGATCGATTCGATCGTCCATGTGTCTGCGGCAGCGAAATCCTCTCGCAATTTTTTGAGCAGATCTTTCGCTGCCGAATCGCCTTCGATCCGTTTTGCATACGCTTTGGCGTCAACCGGAAATTCATCGAGAAAGCAGTAATCGAAGTCGAGGATGTCACCTGCGATCTTCAGCCGGTCACCGGCACCGTGAACTACTTCGCCGAGTTTTGCGTCGGAGCCCGTTTCGTGTAACAATCCGGCGCGCTCTGCGAACGGCTTAACTCGCTTGATTCGTTCTTCGAGCGGCAATGCGGCAAACGCATCCCCTTGGAATGACAGTAATTTCTGCGGGTCAAACGACGCCGGCGCCTTCGTCACTCGCTCGAGCGAAAACAGTTCGGTCATCTCAGCAATC
Organism: uncultured Rhodopirellula sp.; assembly: GCA_963974855.1. Lineage (GTDB taxonomy): Bacteria > Planctomycetota > Planctomycetia > Pirellulales > Pirellulaceae > Novipirellula. The sequence goes on from CAXBHV010000116.1 coordinate 9,773, forward strand.
GTGAATTTTTCACGCTCGCCATCGAGCGACCAGCCCAACAGCAACAAGTAGTTCAAAATCGCTTCGACCGTGAAGCCAATTTCGCGATAAAAGTCAACAATCACGGGGTTAAACGTATCCGCTTCGGTTGGGATCCCACAGCGATCGGCGATCCGACGTCCCCGCGCAAGCAGTTCGGCGAAATCTTTGTTCTTCTCGTACTTGGCAAGCTTCCGCTTGCTCAGTTTTGCATGACCGCCAGGCTCGGCAACGTAGGGCAAGTGCGCGTAGGCAGGCCGTTGGTAGCCGAGTGACTCGAGAATAAAGATTTGGCGTGGTGTGTTCGACAGATGTTCTTCGGAGCGGATCACGTGGGAGATTTCGTAGTCATGGTCATCCACCACGCTGGCCAAGTGATACAAACAACTGCCGTCGGCGCGTTGGATCACATGGTCTTGCTCGGATCCCCAGGCGACACGCACTTCGCCGCGAACCAAGTCCGAGATCACACATTCGCCTTCGCGAGGCATCTTTAAACGGACGACGGCGGTGCGTCCTTCGGCTTCAAACGCAGCGGCAGCGGCATCGTCCTCGGCCATCCAGCTACGATCGTAAATGAACTGCTTGCCCGCCTTTTGTGCTTCTTCTCGCAGCGCCGCGAACTCTTCGGGGCGTGAGTAATCGCGGTAGGCATGACCACTTTTTAGCAGCGACTCGGCCGCAGCAGCATGGCGATCG